>JAADIB010000194.1 GCA_013151565.1 Chlorobiota bacterium | reverse complement strand
GATCGAGAGATTACTAAAATCAGCAATTTAAACAAAAACGAGGCCGGCTTGTTGCTTATTTATTAATTTGAGGGCTGACCCTGCCTGCTTCAATTTGAGGGCTGACCCTGCCTGCTTCCTGCCTGCTTCTAAAAGTTGTCTACGATGTCCTGGCATCTATCAGTTAGTCGTTTTGTTCATCAATTCACATTTACAGGGAAGCCGCCTAGATTAGCTGGTCTTTCTGACCCTGCCGAATCAAAGACTGCCTCAAAAACTTTTAATAGACCATTATTCACAGATTCTGGATCATTCTTATTAACTGTGAAATTAACCGTGATATCTTCAAATATTGGCCCCCAGAATCGCTCCCAATAATCATTGGGCATTGCAAGCTTAAAGCCTTCAACGTTAACCAAACCTGCTTCTACATGAACGTTATGAGTATAACCTAAGCGTTCATATGCCGCGTTAAGGTAAGCATTTAAAGATCTAATAAGGCCTGTTTCAAAAGCGGCCGTTGGCACAAAGTCAAAGTCTCGTCCTTCCCGACTATGGAGTATAAATGCTTCTACACCCCAAATTTCTCGATTCTTAAAAAGTTGGGTTGTGGATATTAATTGGCCCGAATTTTCACCCGAATAAGTTATGCTTCCATACTTATTCCTACAGCTGGAATAACCTCCTGCTCTGCCTAGAAGAGGCTCTATTATTGATATTTTATGGTTACTGAAATCTTTTCCCGATAAGTCTGGTAGTAGCTCATCAGGCCACAACCTTAAATAAATCAGCGGTTGGTTTTTAGAATAACCAAGATTTATGTCTTCGTCCCTATCATCATTTCGCGTTCTTTGAACTATGTATTCATTTTCCTGCCAATATGAAGCTGGATTAAGTGTTACAGGAATGGGATCATACTTTCTTACTGGTTTTCGGTTCTCCAAATAAAGCTTAAGAATTGCGGATAATTCTTTCACGAGTTTGCTTTTAACTTTATTTCTCTGGTTTTTGTCAGATTCTGGAGAAATCTCAAATCTGACAGGCCACCTTCTATGTTTTAAATCGAATGGTAAGTTATCTGGAGAACCATAATGAGTATTCATTATCGAGAGCAGTACATGATCCCCATGATGTCCATGTGCGAAGCCTAACTCATATGCAACATTACTATTTATTAACTTTTTTCCTGAAGATGTTTCACCGACTAGTGTTACATCAACTATTACTACTTGAGAGTTCCTTATTTTTTCGAAGATGGTTTCTGCGATAGCAGGTGAGCCCATTACCCCTTGAGTATCTTGGTCTACACTAGGTCTTTCTGCTTCATCAAGTTCCATATCCTCAGAAAGCATAGTTACAGCTTCATCTATCGCGAAACGTATAAATGACTTTCCGATCTTATCGGGTGTATCTACTTGCCAAGAGTAAAAAATATTCATTTTCTAAAATGATTACCCAAAATTACCAACACGACTAATGGCTCGCATAACCGGAAAGTTGCGAAGCGCAGCGTAGCAAATTGTCCGAATTGATGCGTTTGTTAGCAGTCATACTAATGATGCCGATAATTTTTTTGTAGCATCAATTATTACAATATTTTCAGCACCTTCTTGTTTTATACTTTTCAAAATGCGACTAACCTTAGCTATATCGCTACTCGTATAGCAAAGGATTACTTTTATATCATTAATTGTTTTGGATGCTTTTTTGTATATTTCAGTTTGATTCAATAAATTTCTCTTCAGGGAACTGGAAGAAGCCAGTTTAAATTCAACTATAGTTGAATCACGCTCTCCATATGATATTTTATAATCAGCAGGACCACGGCCATTATTTACTTCAGAATCCACTGAAAATGGCGTGGCGAACCAAGTTAATCTGAATATTCTTTGTATGGTATCTTCTGATGCTATAGCTTTTCCTTTTTTATAAAAGATTCTATAGCCATCATTATTTTCAATAACATCTTTCAGGTACAGTGCACGCTTTAATGCTGCTTCATAGGTGGTTGGTTTGATGTTGAAGAATTCACTACTGTCTGCAACTTTTTTACAAAACTCAGAAAGTGTAGATATTAACTCACTTTTGATTTTTTCAATTTTTTCCGCTGATATTTTTACAGCCTTATCTTTTGTATTTTCTTTATGAGAAATATAATAATCTAAAATTTCTGGAAACTGCTGAATAGTTGCACTAATAGCCCGCTCAATATCTTTTTGCTTGGCTTGTATAGGTAGTCTCTTCTCAAAATACATATTAATAGAATCACGAAGTGAGCTATTTTCTAATGCATTAGTAATTCTTCGAAACTGATTTCTTAAATCACTATGGCAAATAAATGCCTCATCTTTGGTAAGAATATCTAGTGGTGTTAATAGGATAAAATCACCATCTTCTAGATAGAAGTAAGGTAAAACAAAGGTTTTTGGTGCCCATAGCATCAGCTCGCTATTAAAACTACAACGAACAGAAAATTCTTTTCTTTGGTTTTCTTGCAAATAATTTAAGGCGAAGTTTTCTGTGAAGCCTAAAAGATACTCAAGCATTATATTGGTAGTGAAATCACTTATGAAATCTCGCCCAATTCCAGCACCAACTAATGTGAGTTTTTCAATATGAGATGATAATGTAACTGTTTCATTACCAAAATTAGAATAAAAACCATTAAATGCCTTGATTAAATCACGGGCAAATTTTTGACCTAACCCCCGTCCGTTATTACCCCATTTACATAACCCCAACCAATTTTGTTTTATTTCTGGAAATTGGAATAACCGAATATTAGTTTTGGGGTTATCTGTAGCAAGTTCTTTTAATTGTATTAGGTGACCTACTACTTGTTTATGAAGTTTTACATACTCTTTTTTCTCTGACGAGAACATTAAAAATGGATCAATAAACAAAGGTAAATCAGTATCAATACATATATTTAGAGCACCGAATTTATCGAGCACTTCACTGTCTATCTCAAAATATTCTGAAAAAAGTAGTTTGATGCTCATGTGTTTCCTATACGGCTAACGGTAAACCATCACCAGCTAGGCACAAAGTGTGGCCAAGCACAGGCTCAAGGAAAAACCGAAAAACCCCAGAGCAGCTACCCAGTCTGAGTGTATGGCTTTGTTACAAATTAATGCCTTATCAGCTTTAGAATATTGAAAGTATATCATACTTATGGGAGACTGTTTACTCTTTTGCTGGCTTTTGTTGGCTTTTTATGCAACAGGCACAAGGCGTTACACATGAGAATCTTATTGTGTCTAAGTGGGATTGTTGATTAAATTGTCCTCCAAGTGCATGAAAGAGAAAAAGGCTCCTTTAATTTCCGAGAAAACTAAAATAAAGCATGCCACTTTCCCGGTGGGGCCGCTACTTGAAAGGGGCCTGGGGGCACCCATTAAAAGGACCTCTGTCAAGCACAAAGTTTTCCCAGGCGGAAAAAGCGTCATGTTTTTCCGTTATTTTCTGCCATAAAGGTTATCTCCA
>JAADIB010000119.1 GCA_013151565.1 Chlorobiota bacterium | reverse complement strand
GGCCTTAGCGACCGCAGGTTTCTTTATTAAAGACGTACACTTTGCAAAAATTTCTTCAATTTTCCAGATACCAGAATAGGGCACAACGGTACGTATATGAGGCGTTGGGCGTTTTGAAACAACTAACTTTCAATTTACTATACCGTTTCTTTATATACATTGTTATGTGCTGATTATTTTTTTATTATACCATATTTAGCATATTTTCTGCCTTTTTCTATTGCCCAGATAGAATTTCCATAATCAAAATGCCAGTATTCCTTAGGATCTACTACAAAACCTTCTTTATCGAAGAGACTTATAAGTAATTCTCTGTTCTTTCTTACCTGTGGTGTAATATGTGGATGGAACGGATAGCAAGTTTTATTAAGTTCTAAATGCAATCCAACATTATTTCCAAAGTCTATTACACAATCTTTTTTCAAATCATATATTAAAGCATCCACAGCACCACCGGTTGAATGCATTGATTCTTCTTCCGGTGCAATGAAATATGAAACTATTTTATTAATCCCTTTTAATGATTTATTGGGATGTTCTTTTGTTATAATCTTAATTCTTCTATCCCGCAAAAGTTTTTGGTGTGCAAAACCTCTCCATACGGAACGAATGATTAATCTCTTATCTTCCTTATCCAAAATTTTGCTTATTCGTCCTATTTTTTCAAAAATAACTTCTCTAACCATATATTTGTAACCCTTGTAAAAAGATGGTTCAAACACTAAATTAAATCCGGATTCTTTTAGACTGATTAATGGAGAATGGTCATCCTTAATAATAATAGTGGAGACAAGTTGCTTTTGGAAGCGATCCAGTCGTTCAACTAATTCACAATATTCTTTTGCTGTCATAAAATTATTTATAGATTTTGATTATATACGGTGAGGTCATAGCTGATAGCAATGCTCCGTAATTGAGATTAAATTTAATAGTATCACCTACTTTGATTTCCGATTGTTTGGCATTGATAATGATATGATCGCTGCTTGCCCCAAGAATATCAATATTAGATAGGGGCGTTAATCCTGAAACGAGAACATCCTGTAATCCAACTCCAAGTATGACTCTTCTCATTAAACCAAGGTCAGGAAATTTTGGGATATTGCCAAATGCATCTTGTCCAATATCGCCATAAGGCAAGGACGGTTTTGTTTTTGATTCAATAACCTCTGCAATTAGTGTAAATATATCTGTAAATAGTCCGTCAATTGTTTTTCTTTCAAGAGTTTCACAACCCAAAAATATTGATTCGCCAAGTCGTAAATTATTAATTTTGCCAACATCTTTTGTTATCATAAACCAATCGTAATTGGCTGAATTTCCTCCAGAAACAATCTTTAATTTTAATTTAAACTTATCTTCAATATCTTTTGCAATTGAGGATAAATACTCCATTTTTTCATCATTGGGTTTAATACCGCCAAAGCAAGCTAAATTTGTTCCAATACCAGTAAGTTTAATTCCTTTCAATCCAATCACTTCATTAACGGTATTTTCTAAGTCAGAGGGCATAATCCCCTCTCTTAAATCACCCAATTCTACCATTAATATAATTTCATGTATGACACCTTGCTCTTCGGCATATTTTGATAGCTCTTTAATTACAGAAAGCTCTGAGTTGAGACTGATATCTGCATATTTTACTACTGATTCAGATTGACTCAATGGGGTTCTTAGCAGAAGAAATTTTGCATGGATACCTGCATTATGCATTTTTATAATATTTTCAATTCTTGAATCAGCAAGGATATTGATACCGCTTTTTACCAAAACATCTGCAATGGCAGAGTCTCCGCAAACTACTTTTGTTACGCCAATTACGTCAATGCCTTTTGAGCCATAAAGCTCCTTTAATTTTTTTGCATTATGGGCAATTTCACCAAGATTTATCTCTATTCTTGGTGTTTTCATATTTGTTTTGATTTTTCTAACAGTTCGGGAAATATTTCAAATAATTTTTTAATAAGTTTATCGCAACCATACTTTAAAATATCGGTGGTAGGCAGTCTGTATGTTTTTTCGTATTCCACAATAGTCTTTTCTAATTCATCATCAGTCATATCTTCATGGTTGATTGTGATGGCAATCACCTTCGTTTTTGAGAAAACTTCTATCAATTCGATCTCACTTTCTGGTGTGGGCATTGGTAGGGTTGGATAATCACAATGATTCTTTCTTTTAGGCGGGTGCTGTAATATAACCGCATCGGGCACAGCGCCTCTGATAATAGCGTGTGATGATGTATAGGCCGGATGACTCAGAGCACCTTGACCTTCTACAACAATAATATCAGGGCGTTCTCCTTTATATGCATTTAGAATTGCATTTTCAACCTCGCCACTTGCAAAACCCGAACTTAAAACATCCACCACAGTGCCATACTTTGCACCCTGAAGCAAACCTGTCTGGCCAGTCGCAATAAATTCAGCATTCAGCCCTGCTTGTTGCAATGCTACAACAAGTTCTACCGCTGTTGTTCTTTTGCCAACCGCACAATCCGTTCCAAGCACTGTTATTACGGGAATTGAAACCTTATGAATACGTCCGGTAAAATTATGTAAATGCTTTCTCATCGGAGCTTTTCGCATATCATAGATTTGTACATTATAATCATGGGCTTTCTGGACAAATTCTTCATCCTCAGTAAAAAATTCCGGGAGACCATTTATGATGTTCATCCCCAGTTTCATTGCTGAAAAGATAATCCCTCTATCATAATGGTCAAGAAATGCAGTAATCGCTGCAATGCCATAGATGAAGTATTCTGGAACAAAGCCCAGAGTCTCGATGGCATCTTCGCTACTTTGG
The DNA here is from genome assembly GCA_013151565.1 of Chlorobiota bacterium. Lineage (GTDB taxonomy): Bacteria > Bacteroidota > Ignavibacteria > Ignavibacteriales > Melioribacteraceae > SZUA-22. The sequence goes on along the minus strand of JAADIB010000119.1, from coordinate 321 downwards.
AATATTGGGATTCCATTTTTTATTCCATCAAGAAATTCTCCGGCATCGAGACCGGCTTTTGTACTATCAATAATTCCAAGAATCTGATACTTTTCAGAATGTCTGGCAAGCCCATTCGCGACCTTGCCATCTATCTTTCCAAATTCACCTTCGCAATATACTAATGATTTCATAGTTTTTCTTTTATGGTTTGATACTCTTAATATCGCTATTTACTAAGTCTCTTTATTTAATTCCAACTAACGTCAAAATTAGTTGTTGATTATCAATTATTTATATTTCTTTCAAATTTACACCTTTTCTTCTTTTTTCAACTTCCCT
>JAADIB010000267.1 GCA_013151565.1 Chlorobiota bacterium | reverse complement strand
AGTCGCGCAGAGGCACAAAGAGAATATATTGTAGGGAACGAAGATATTCGTTCCTTACACTCATCTTTTACACACCGAAAGGTATGGTCTTAGAGGGGACTGAGGGCTTGCCCGTCTTGGGTTGAGAAACAGAAAAGGAACAAGTCGCACTTGTCTGCTAAATGCAGAACTTGTCCTTTATAATAAATTTGAATTATAGCCGTGATTATCCTATTTTAATTCCAGTAATGTAAAAGTCCGTTAGACTGGCAAATAAAAGAGTTTGTTAGGAAGAATGATGTTTCATGCTAACATTCCAAAATGATTTGGTCTTGATCGGGTTAAATGTATTGCCCTGAAAAAAGTTGACTCAAATAAGGAATAAAAGTCAACTAATTTAAGGACTATACATAAAATTATTAAATTGAAACTATAGATTATTTGCTTTATATTTGAATAAAATTAAATCTAAATTACGAGATCGAATTATGGTTACAAAAGCACATATTAAACGTAAAATTGATAGATTACCCAATGAGTTTTTGGATAAAGTATATAATTACATCAACTCTCTTACAGCTACAAAAAAAAGAAGAAGGAAAATACATACATTTAAATTGAAAGGACAATTTGATGATGTAAATATTAGAGAAAAAGCTTATGAATAATATTTTGCTTGATACTAATTTGTTAATTTATGCTATTGATGAAGATTCAAAATATTATAATTCTGTTCATAAACTTTTTGATGATGAATCAAATAATTTATTTACAACATCCAAAAATATTTCAGAATTCCTTTCTGTGATTACTCGATATCCAGAAAAGAGTATTTCCATCAAAGATGCTCTAATTGTTATAGAGGAACTTAAAAGTATTTTTACAGTTTTATATCCCACCGAAAAATCAAACTTAATTTTCATTGATTTATTAAAAGAATATTCTCCCCACGGTCTTAAGATTCACGATTATGAAATAATTAGTATTGCATTATCATATAAAATTAATCGCATTGCAACTGTTAATAAAAAAGATTTTACCGGAATCAAAGAAATAGAATTAGTTACAGTATAAAGATTTCTCAAAGGTATAGCCAGCAAATCCCCGCTAGCGGTACAAGAAACTTGACCGCCGTACCCGCTCACTGTTATTTGAGAGCGTTTTTGATTTTTCTACAATAATGCAATCTCTACAGAATAATCAAAGTGCAAAATCATAAATCCGTCTTTATCTGTTACATCCGTTCAATCCGATTGCTATTTAGTTATTCTTGTGAAGGGGTGGCTATTTGATCTCTGCGTCTTCGCGCCTCATCGGTTAAAAAAAAGTTTTTACTGCAAAGTCGCGGAGGCACAAAGAGCATACATTGCAGGGAAGGAATATTATCGTTCCTTACATAATTCTTTGTGAAGATAGAAAGGTGGGTTGGGAACTATAAAAAGGACAAGTTCTACTTGCGGTAGACAAGCATGACTTGTCCCTGCAACTTTTGCTTTAGGGTAGCATAATATGCGACCGCTACACCAGTTCAAAAATAATTCCGTAGGAATTTAATTATTATAGAAATTGCGAAAAGTAAACCCAATAAACCTCTTAGAGGTTTTATTATAATAAAATCCCTACGGGATTTATATAATTTCAATTCTGTTTTTTTCTATAAAAATACAATCCCTATGGGATCACAATTAAAGAGAACGGATATTAAAAATATATCTGTGTTAATCTGTTGTATCCGTTTAATCTGTGTCCAATTATTCGATTTCACAATATACATGAGCAAAATAAAGTTCATCCTACAAAAACGTATCTGTTAAATCTGTGTGCTATTAATAACAATTGAATAAACATTTGGTTAAGCCCTCTCAAAGTTTTATTTCTCTTTAATCTTCAGTATATTTATACTTAATAAAAATAGGTTATTGAGTCTCATTATGAGTGAAAAATATGATCTTGCAGTTTTAGGCGGCGGTCCGGGAGGATACGTGGCAGCGATTCGAGCATCGCAGCTTGGTTACAAAACTGTTGTTGTGGAAAAAGACAATCTCGGCGGAGTATGTTTGAATTGGGGCTGTATCCCGACAAAATCACTGCTTAAGAATGCCGAAGTTTACGATCTGGTTTCCAATCATTCCAAGAATTTTGGGGTATCAGTTGAAAATGTATCTTTTGATTTTGAAAAAACAATTAAAAGAAGCCGAACTGTATCCAAGAAAATTGTTAAAGGTGTCGAATATCTATTCAAAAAGAACAAGATAGATAGAGTAAAAGGATTTGGAAAATTAAACTCCTTAAAAGAGATTGAAGTTTTTGACGAGGATGGAAACACCATTGATACTGTGAAAGCAGATCGTATAATTATCGCCACGGGAGCAAGACCAAAATCAATACCGGCAATTCCAGTTGATAGAGAGAAGGTCATTACAAGCAGTGAAGCAATGAATTTATCTGAACAGCCAAAGGAACTTATTATAATTGGCGCCGGCGTTATCGGAATTGAGTTTGCATATTTTTACGCAACAATCGGCACTAAAGTCACTGTTATTGAAATGATGGATACCATTCTTCCGATAGAGGATAAAGAAGTTTCGGAAACTCTTAAAAAGAGTTTAATAAAAAGAGGTATTACCTTTCACAATTCTGCGAGAGTTGAAAACGTAAAGGCTGCCGGTGATACAGTGGAAGTGGTTTTTGATATTGAAGGTAAGCAGGAAAAGATCACAGCTGATAAGGTGTTAAATGCGATAGGTGTTACTTCCAATATTGAAGGGATTGGACTGGAAGAGCTTGGCATCGAAACAGAGAATGGCAATATAAAAGTTGATAAATCCACATTCCAGACGAATGTCGAAAATGTTTTTGCGATCGGAGATGTAATTGGTCAACCTTGTTTGGCTCATGCTGCTTCTGCCGAAGGAATTCATTGTGTAGAGACATTCCACGGAAAGCAGCTTGGTGAGATCGATTATTCAAATATTCCCGGATGCACATACTCTCAGCCGCAAGTTGCAAGTGTTGGTTTGACTGAAGAAAAAGCCATCGCTGAAGGATATGATATTAAAGTTGGCAAGTTTCCCTTATCTGCAAGTGGTAAAGCCGCTGCTATTGGAGAGAGAGAAGGATTTGCAAAACTGATATTTGACAAGAAGTATGGTGAGTTATTGGG
>JAADIB010000054.1 GCA_013151565.1 Chlorobiota bacterium | reverse complement strand
ACAAAGATCGTCTGCCATAACATAATTTGTGATTATATAATCAATAATGTTGTCAAACCCAAACTTAGTAAAACCATCAATCAGATATTCTACAATGTGCTGATAAACTAACTCGTTCACTCTTGCTTTTGTAAGGAGTGTATCAGCGGCTTTCATAAACTCCTTTTCCAAAAGAGCCTTTGGCAGTTGAGGATTACGGTAATAAGTTAGATATTCAATGCTCTTACTTGTAAACAAGTCTGAATATATCATCTCACTGTCATTAAAATCCACATTATCCAATGAATGCTTTTTAAGATAATCAAGCTGTTCATTAATAGATAATGTACCATAAATTACTGGAAGCTGTGCAGATTTAATATATCTTGCAATAAATGAATTTGGAGTTTTCTGTGATGTATGATTTACGAATTCAAGATAGTCCTTTTGAATTTCAGTTAACTTTTTTTGAGTTATTGTATAATAATCATCATCTTGCGGATAGCGGGTTAAAATAAGTTGAAGAAGATCAGTTTTTGTTTTGTAGGATTTGTTTAGTTTTAGAAATTCGTAATAAAGTTTGTTGCTTTCAGAATTAACAATAACCAAACTATCAATTATGTTTTTGTAATTGGTTTTTAGTTCTACATCTTTTCCGTCGTTTATAAAATCAAGGAAATGTTTTTTATTAAGTTGTAAACGGTAAAACCCAGTATGCTTATCTGATAAGTCAAACTTAAAAATATCATTCTTTGAAAAAACAGAATCAACTTTGGTCGTTTTCTCCCCTTCCAATTCAAATAATATTGCTTTTTGTGGTGCACTAGAAATTTCTATTTTTATTGTTTGAGCGAATGTAGAAGTTCCGAAGGAAACTATTATGAGAATGAATAACACATAATGCAAACTTTTAAACTTTTCTCTAGAGGTGCGCAAGTTTAAATCTTTATCCGAACCTCCAAGGTCTTTAAGACCTTGGAGGTTTTGCAAATGTTCATTAAAATTCATATTGAAGTTTAATGATTTTCAGTAAGAAATTCATCTTCTGTTTTTCTTATTTCATGTTATTAGTTAAATAATTCATGTAGCCGCAGACTTTACGTTTGCGCTTGTATTTTTAACATTGTGCTTTTCGTCGACGTAAAGTCGGTGGTTACATTTTTTATCCAGTTCAAGAATCCAGCATCCAGATTAAAATAACTAGCATAAAAAAAATTTTACTATTAACTTACAAAGGTTAATATATTTCAATATTTGGATAAGAATGAAAACATTTCTTTTAATAACATTTATTTTCACAAATATCATCTTCTCACAAAAGATGAAAGAAAATTGGGTGCCGATTGCCACTAAAGGTAGTGATAAGGTTTATATTGATATTGCCGGATTAGAGAACTTTACAGGAGATGATATTTTCGTCTGGGCATTGACTGAACATGCTACTCCAATTACAATTGAATCGATAGAAAGTAAAATATCAAAGACAAAATCTTATTATCTGCTGAACAAACGATTAATGAAATACAGTATTCTCTATATAATTTATTACGACAATGCTAATAATGTCTTAGCCAGTTATGATTATAACCGAAATACCAATGTCGAAGTTTATCAATATAATTACCCAATTTGGGAAAACACCGTTGAGTATAAAATTTTGAAAAAGTGTCTTGAGATAATTGATAAAGCAAAAAGTAAGTAGAAAAAACCTTCGAGGTTTGTATCTCTTAATAAAAACAAAAACCTCGAAGGTTTAATTAAATATTAATCTAGAGCCTTAATAATCTTTTTCTTATCCAAATTCTTAGATGCTTGAATAATTCTGTTTACCCTCTTTTTTAAGTACACACTTTGATTATTCAAATTATATCTTATTGGATTCGGCAGTATTGCTGCAAGCTCAGCGCCCTCAAGTGAATTGAGATAACTTGATGATTTTTTGAAATAATAACTCGATGCTGCTTCAACTCCGTATATGTTCTTCCCGAACTCTGCAATATTCAGATAGACTTCCATGATTCTCCGTTTACTCCAGATCAATTCAATCAGAACGGTATAATACGATTCCAATACTTTTCTGAACCAAAGTTTCTGAGGGAAGAGAAAAAGGTTTTTCGCAACTTGCTGTGTGATTGTACTTGCCCCTCTGATTCTTTTCCCCTTTTCAATATCTTCAACTACTTTTTGTATCTGTGCAACATCGAAGCCCCAATGGTCAAGAAATAGTTGATCCTCCGATGTTATTACCGCAATCTTTATTTCGTTGGAAATTCTGTCTAGGGGAATCCAAGTCTGCTTGATATTGCTTTTCTCTAGAATAGACTCAAATGATGATTCCTTAGTCTGCTGAATAAACGCAGTAGTCGGCGGATCAATCCAAATAAAAAGTATCAGTATTACAGATGTATACAAAGTATATGCAGTAAAAAATATCAGTATTCCATAAATAAATTTCTTCATCTCAATCTATTTTAGAAACTCCTCTAAGTATTTAAAATTTTCTGTCAGTTCTCCATTATACACAATTACAGCACGTTTTATCTCAGGAGGAAAATCAACTTCATTAAAACTCTTTGTCAGATCAGCGTTGACTATTCCCGGAACGAATTGATTGAGAGAATTGCTGAATTCTATAGACGAATTCCTCGGCAGTTCGGTCGGAAGATTATCAACGGCAATATCAAGAATCCCATCTCCTGCATATCCGTCAGTGATTGAATCATCTTCGGGATTATAAACATACGCCGGGTTATCAGATTCTGTTGACTTAACCGTAAACTCAACCGCACCGTTTATATCGCAAGTGATATCACAAATCACATCGAGTTTTCTATCTTTAACCGATTTGAAATACTCCTTAGTTAAAAACCTTGGCGAATCTTCTGTCCAATAAATTGCATTAATAATCAAACTCAAATGCGGGATGTATTCTTCGAACTTTGATTTATATTTATGGGGATGATTGAAATAATCATAAAGCTCAAACGTGTCATCCGGATTTTTTGGTTCGACCATATGTTCTTCCTTGAAGACAACTTTATAAAAGATGTTATTCGATTTGTCGTCAAGTTCCTTTAATTCTTCTGGAGAAATTACTTTGTGAGGTAATACATCAAAAACATCTTGCGCGCCGTTTACATTACCGTATCCCATAAATCCAAATACATATGGAGCTTTTTCCTCCGGCAGTCCGTTTGCTTTTATCTCTTCACCAACTTCAGTAATATGTTTCTTTGCTTCGTCAACACTATGATATTCATAAGCTGGTTTTATCTTTAACAACGGAGTTGAATAGCCAAGTTCCTTCAAGCGTAAACCGTAACCATGAAGCGCATCAATCATTCCGGCAAGACCGGCATATTTACCAAAGAATACTAAGCGCCTCCCCTTGTCATTTTTAATTTCTTCATAATCTATGAGTGTACAATTTAAATCCATGATCTTCTGAAGCAGCGGCATATTATAATCTTGTCCTTTAATAGTATGGGAGAAGAAGATGTAAACCTTTTCTTGCTGCAATAGTTTTATAGGAATTTCCTTCACTGCAAAAACAGTTGGACATTCCGATAGATCCTCTTTAACAATTGCTCCCGCTTCCTCAAATTCCTTGTCAGGAAAAGCTCTTCTTTCAAACGGTTGAATTATTGTTTCAATACCATGCTCGTCTTTCAATTTTTTAATATGTTCCGGTATCAGCGGAACTCTTCTTTCCCAAATGTTTTTATCTTCTCTTCTTATTCCAATAATCTTTTTCATTTAATTTTCCCGTTGCAATACAAATAAAAAAAGCTCCTCTTATCTCAGGAGGAGCTTTTGATTCTGTTTAATGTTAAATATCGAATTTAATACCTTGCGCAAGAGGAAGATCGTGCCCAAAGTTAATTGTGTTAGTTTGGCGTCTCATATATGCTTTCCAAGCATCAGAGCCGGACTCGCGTCCGCCGCCGGTTTCTTTTTCACCGCCGAATGCGCCGCCAATTTCCGCACCGGAAGTACCGATGTTAACATTTGCAATACCGCAGTCACTTCCCCAATGTGATAGGAATGTTTCGGCTTCATGCATATTATCGGTAAATATTGATGATGAAAGCCCCTGCACAACATCGTTGTGTATTTCAATTGCATTCTCGACATCGCCTTTATATTTGATCAAGTATAATATAGG
>JAADIB010000053.1 GCA_013151565.1 Chlorobiota bacterium | reverse complement strand
CAAGGATCAAAAATAAATTTAAGAGTGTCAGTATCTCTCAGTCGCAAAGTAGAATAAGAACTTCTGAAATTAATTTTATTCTGAAGCAGATCAGAAATTCTAAAAGAAGAATGATTTTAGCCGGACCGCTTAACATACGTGGCAGAAATATAAGACCGCTATTTCAATTCGCAAGGAAAATAAATGCACTTATTTTGGCTGACGGGCTTTCGGGACTGCAATTTTCAAAAACAGCTTCAAGTAATTTGATCATTAATCACTCATCTTTTCTTCGTTCTAGGAAAGTAAAGGAGGAACTTGATCCCGATCTGATCATACAAATAGGAAGCGCGCTCACATCCAATTCTGTATTGGAGTTTTATGCAGACTCAAAAGCATTTAAAATAACTATAGACGAATTCGGAGAGTTGAAAGACCCATCCAGAACCACCGATAAAATAATTACAGCTGAGTTTTCTCAGTTGAGTGAGACGCTGGACAAAAAAATCGATAAAAACATCAAATTTGAAACCGACAAAAAATGGTTTAGAAAGTATTTAGAAATTGATAAGCAATCTGAAGAAATTAAACAAAAGAGTTTTGCCAAATTGTTATTCCCGTTTGAAGGAAAAATAATTAATGAAGTTATTAACTTTGCACCCGACTCGGCAAATATTATGGTCTCAAATTCATTGCCTGTCCGGGATATGGATTCTTTTGCCGGAAGAAGTGATAAAAGGATTAATATTTTTTCCAACAGAGGCGCCAGCGGTATTGACGGAATTATCTCAACAAGTTCCGGTATTAAAGCCAGCGATAAGAATCCGACATTCTTGATAATTGGTGATCTTGCATTTTATCATGATATAAACGGGTTGCTTTCGCTGAAGAAATATTCAATTCCGCTTGTTGTCATTCTTCTGAATAACAGCGGCGGCGGAATATTTGAACTTCTCCCGATTGCAAAGGAGAAAATTGATTTTCAGAATTACTTTAAAACTTCGCTCGGTATAGATTTTAGAAATATCACAACTGCTTTTAGCGGAAACTATTCTCTTATCAAAAGCTGGAATGAGCTTTCAAGCGAAATCAAGAAAGCGGTAAAAAGAAAAACATTTTCCGTGCTGGAAATTAAAATTGATTCAAAGAAAACATTACAGATGCGGAAAAATATTTGGAATGAGATCAAACAAACTACCGAATCGCTAATAAATGAAAATTGAAATAAACGGTATCACCGTAAATATAATTCTGCAGTCATTTAAAATTCCGCAAAACAAAACACCGATAATTTTTCTGCATGGATTTACCGGTTCGGCAAGTGATTGGGAATTCACAATGCAGAACATTAATAACGATTATTTCCCCATCGCTATTGATCTTCCCGGGCACGGAGATACAGAAACATCCGATAACATCGAAGATTATACAAGTGCCACAATAAATAAAATCATCTTAACTGTTATAGAAAAATTACAAGTTCCTAAAGTTGTTCTGCTCGGATATTCGATGGGCGGAAGGGCTGCGCTGTCATTTGCAGTCCAGCACAGTTCTAAAATCAAAGCGTTGATTTTGGAAAGCTCTACGGCGGGAATTGAAAATTCCGATGAAAGAGAAGTGCGCTTATTGAGCGACATGAAGTTAGCAGAAATGATTGAGAAAGATGGAGTTGAAGAGTTTATCAAATATTGGATGGAACTTCCGTTATTTGAATCATTAAAGTCTGTGCCGATTGCAGAGTATCAAAATATTATTCAAAGAAAACTCTCGAACAAAATAAAAGGATTGGCAAATTCACTTAGGGGATTAAGTACGGGAAAGATGAAAAGCTTATGGGATGAATTGAACAAGCTTAATTTCCCGGTTTTGCTAATTACAGGAAGCACGGACAATAAATATAAATTGATTGCATCTAAAATGACGTCACTACTTCCGCAGTCAGAACATAAAATTGTAACTGATGCCGGTCATAACGTGCATTTAGAAAAACCGAAAGAATTCATTAAATTAGTCAATAATTTCCTTGAAAAATTATAATAGAAGTAAAATCAATTTGGGATAAAAATGACACACAATTGGAAAGAAGCAAAAAAATATAATGATATAACATATCACAAAATGGATGGAATTGCGCGCATCGCATTCAATCGTCCAGAAGTAAGAAATGCATTCAGACCTGAAACGGTGCTTGAACTTCACGAAGCGCTTTTGGATGCACGGGAAGACAGCCAGATCGGCGTTGTATTGTTAACCGGCAATGGTCCGGCAAAAGATGGTAAATATGCATTCTGTTCCGGCGGTGATCAGAAGATAAGAGGAGATAAAGGATACGTTGGGAAAGACGGAGTGCCGAGATTGAATATTCTGGATGTACAGAAGTTGATCCGCTCAATTCCAAAGCCTGTTATTGCGCTTGTGGCTGGATATGCGATTGGCGGCGGGCATGTTCTTCATGTCGTATGCGATCTTACGATTGCCGCTGACAATGCGGTATTCGGGCAGACCGGACCGAAAGTCGGAAGTTTTGACGGAGGTTTCGGAGCAAGTTATTTGGCTAGGATGGTAGGACAAAAGCGAGCTCGGGAAATTTGGTATTTGTGCCGACAGTATAAAGCAGAGGAAGCTTTCCAAATGGGAATGGTGAACAAAGTTGTTCCCGTTGAAGAATTAGAGAATGAAGGAGTTCAGTGGGCAAAAGAGATTCTGCAGATGAGTCCTTTGGCAATCAGGCTGCTGAAATCCGCTTTCAATGCCGAACTTGACGGACAAGCGGGAATTCAAGAACTTGCAGGCAATGCAACTCTGCTTTATTATATGAGTGAAGAAGCTCAGGAAGGGAAAAACGCATACGTAGAAAAAAGAAAACCGGACTTCTCAAAATATCCTAGAGTACCGTAATTATCAATAATTTCAACTGATCCATAAATGGAAAACCCCAATAAGAATATTGGCAAACTAAAACCATGGATATTGGCTGGCAGACCAAAAACTTTGCCTGCTGCCGTATCCCCTGTATTGATAGGTACATCAATCGCCTACTATGATAATAAGTTTAATTTTATTGCAGCGCTCATCGCCTTGATTTGCTCGCTGTTAATTCGTACGAATTTTGTCAATGATCTATATGACCATCTTAAAGGTTCCGATAGCGAAGAACGTGTTGGTCCGGAAAGAGCGCTTGCAGCGGGAATAATTTCTATCGGCGAAATGAAGCGGACGATCTATCTTACATTTGGTGTTACGTTCTTATTGGGATTATATCTGGTTTACCTAGCGGGCTGGCCGATTTTATTGGTCGGCATTTTTTCAATTGTCTCCGGTTATACATATACAGCCGGTCCTTATCCGCTTGCATATAACGGCTTAGGCGATATTTTTGTTTTTGTCTTTTTTGGAGTTGTTGCTGTGGTCGGCACGTATTATGTGCAGGCGCTTCAGCTAAGCGAGTTAATATTTGTAGCGTCTATTCCGGCAGGAACACTTATCACGAATATTCTTG
>JAADIB010000439.1 GCA_013151565.1 Chlorobiota bacterium | reverse complement strand
CTCCCGAGGATTTGATCAGGTATAAACTTTCGATAAATGATATTGCACAGGCAATTAGGAATTCCAATCTTAATATTTCTTCCGGCTCTGTGCTTACTGACCATGAAGTGATACTAATCAGATCGTATAACAAGAAGTATCAAGCTAAAGATCTGGAAGGAATTGAAGTTGTCTCATCGATCAATGGGCAGAAGATACTCCTTTCGGATATTTGTACAGTTGTTGAACAGTGGCCCGAAAACCGTTTCTTCTCAGAATATAACGGCAAACGTTCTGTCGGATTCAATGTCATGTACAATAATGTTGAAGATGTTATTGAGATAGATCGCATCACTCAGAATATGATAAAAAAGTATGAACAAAAGTATGCCGGACTTGTAAATTTCAGTGTCTTTATCAGAGAGACCGATGAACTTAAAGAAAGGATTGATCTTTTATCACAGAATGGAATAATCGGGTTGATCCTTGTCGTGGTAATTTTAGGGCTTTTCCTTAATACAAGATTATCGTTTTGGGTGGCTCTCGGTATTCCAATTTCACTTCTGGGAATGTTCTTTATGCTTTGGCTTACTGATATCAGCATTAATCAATTCTCTCTATTCGGAATGATAATGGTGATAGGGATCCTGGTCGATGACGGAATCATTATAGGTGAAAGTGTCTATTCTCAGTGGCAAGGAAAGAAACCGCTTCAAGCGGCTTTGGACGGAACACTCGATGTAATTAAACCTGTGACTATTTCGGTTATCACAACAATTGTTGCATTCGTACCGTACTTCTATTTTTACGGAATGCTGGGCAAGTACGTTTGGCAGATAGCGGCTGTTGTAATTTTTGCTCTTCTATTTTCATTAGTTGAAGCTATGTTAATTCTTCCGGCACACATTGCACATTCAAAAGCATTGCAAGAAAAAACAGTATCAAACAATCCTTGGACAAGAATGCGTGTTAGGTTAGATAAAGCAATCAATTATCTGATCAACAATATTTACGGCAAATTACTTAAAATGAGCCTGAGAAACAGATGGGCGGTCTCAGCCGGAGTTTTGGCGGCGCTACTCATCGTTGGAGGAATGATCGCCGGTTCTCATGTTAAAGCACAATTTTTCCCCAAGATTGAAGCTCCTTATGCAAGAATACAAGTACAAATGCCGGCAGGTACATCGGCAGAAATTGCTGATCAAGTTAGAGATAAATTAATTAACAAAGCGTTGATCTTTGCTCAAGATTGGGAAGATTCCTCGAAAGGGATATTAAACCCCATTCAGAATTTTACCTCGTGGATGAACGCAGGAACTATTAACATCTTTTTTGTGCTGCCTTCATCGGCAGATAGGGAATATACAATAAGTGAATTCTCAGATTCATTAAGTGAATATATCGGAACCGTACCTGAAGCGGAAAATATCACCGTTGGAGGATTCAATTTTGGCGGAATGCCTATCTCTATCAAATTCCAAAGTCATGATTATACTCAACTTTTGAAAGCAAAAGATTTGATGAGAAATGAATTACAGAAAATTTCCGGAGTAAAGGATATCAAAGACGATACTCCTTTAGGAAGCAATGAGTTCATAGTTAGTCTAAAGCCTAAAGGACAAGCGCTTGGATTCACACTAAGAGATCTTACAACTCAGTTAAGACAAGGCTTCTACGGACAAGAGGTGATGAGACTTCAGAGAGGGCGTGACGAAGTAAAAATTTGGGTTCGTTTTAATAAGGGGAACAGAATTTCATTAGCACAGATTGAAAACTTGAAAATGAGAACTCCGGCAGGGGAGTATGTTCCATTTAAAGAAGTCGCTGATTATAAAATCCAAAGAAGTCTATCGCGAATAAGACATGAAAACGGGGAGAGGTCAATAACAATATTTGCAAATTTGGATTACTCAAAAAATGATCTTGCAGTTGTATTAACTGATCTGAACAGCACAATTATTCCTTCTGTATTATCTAACGTTGATGGTGTTACGAAAGGAACTGGAGGAGGTCAGGCAGAAGAAGTTGAAAGAATGACCGGTTCAATGGTTAACACGATGGTAATTGCATTATTGGTGATGTTTACAATTCTCATGTTTTTATTTAAGTCTTACTTACAGACACTACTCGTACTCAGTTTAATACCGCTTGGTTTGATTGGCGCAATATTAGGGCATTACGCAATGGGGCTTCCGATCACTATCCTTTCATTCTTAGGTATTGTTGCATTAGCGGGAATAATCATAAATGATTCTGTTGTTCTTGTTGATAAGTATAACAAACTTATTTCAGAAGGTGTAGATATTGAAGATGCTCTGTATAATGCCGGTATTGCAAGATTTCGTCCGATCGTTCTTACAACAATTACTACAACAGTCGGGTTAATGCCTATAATATTCCTAACTAGTGAACAGGGACAATTCCTTGTCCCAATGGCGCTATCAATAGCTTCTGGACTAATATTCGGAACTATTATTACACTTTTAGTTTTACCTTCAGCATTGTATGTTATAAGTGATCTGAGAAGACTAGTTAGCCGAAAGAAGAATAGGCTTGAACTTGAACCGGCATATGAAAAAGAAAATTTATAGTATAATAATGAAGTAATTGAAAGTTTGCTCGCTGATCTTTTAAGTGGGCAAGCTTTTTATCCACTTGATCAATTCTACTCCCGCATAATAATCTCCAAAATATGTGAACCAATCTTTTGTTAAATTTAAGAACAAATAAAAACTTATTGGCTAATGACCGACATTTTAGAAATATTAAGATTCATTGATAACAATGAAGGGGCTTCCTTCTTTTATACCCCGCTTAAAAACGGTGATGAAGTTAGTTATTTGTTTAAGTCGTCTTCAATCTCGATCGAATGTGATCAAAAAAGAAATATTGAGGAAACCCTTTCCAGAATTGATGAGCTAAAAGAAGAATACCCATTTGCTTATGGATATATTGCATACGAAGTTGGATATGCTTTTGAGGAACGACTTGAAAAATTATTAGATGATAGGTCTGGAAACAAATTAATATCCTTTCATTTTTGTGATGATGAATCAGTTGAAAAGATAAAGACAAAGGATGTTGACTTTTCTCGAATTAAGGGATTGTTAACTGCTGCGAAAACTGAGATAAATAATTTTAAGTTGAATACTGATTACAACACTTACAAAAAAAATATCCAAAAGATAAAAGACTTAATTGCCAAGGGCGATACATACCAAGTCAACTATACTTTGAAATCACATTTCAATTTTGATGGTGATGTTGCAGAACTTTTTCTGCAACTGCTATTCAATCAATCGGCATCTTATACTGCAATCATCAATGATATCGATAGATTTGTCATCTCAATTTCACCTGAGTTGTTTTTCAAAACTGAAGGAGATATTATAACATCCAAACCGATGAAAGGCACAATAAGAAGGGGCAGGAACATTGATGATGATAATCTACAGAAGAGAAAATTAGCTAATAGTAAGAAAGACAAAGCTGAAAACATAATGATCGTCGATCTGCTGAGAAATGATCTCGGAAAAATTTGTGAAATTAATTCTGTTTCTGCACATCCTGTTTATGATATTGAAAGGTATGAAACCGTTTATCAAATGACTTCGACAGTTAAAGGTAAATTGAGAGAAAGATCATTCAGAACTATTATCAAAAGTTTATTCCCATGCGGGTCAATTACCGGTGCGCCAAAGATAAGAACGATGAAGATAATTAAAGAGCTTGAACTTGAGGAAAGGGGAGTCTATACCGGGACTATCGGTATAATTGAAAGAGGAGATTATACATTCAACATTCCAATAAGAACTATCACTATTGACAAGAAAAGCACAAAAGGAGAACTTGGAATAGGGGGTGGAATAGTTTGGGATA
>JAADIB010000365.1:1579-4777 GCA_013151565.1 Chlorobiota bacterium | reverse complement strand
CATCGGGATTTAATTATAATTGCCAGCAATAAAACCTCTACGAGGTTTAACCGGTTTTATGTTTCATCCATACCTATAATTATTAAATCCCTACGGAATTTGTAGAGCAAACTTTAATCCACCAAAGGCGGACAAGGGATGAATTCTCCGCCACTTGCGGCGAGGAGATCCATTTCGTTTTTTGAGCGAAAGAGGACTTTCGCTCTACAGTCTAATAGTTATATAAATCAAATCAAATCAAATCGGAATTGCCGTTACCCTCTATGATCAGTTTCTTCTGGACTTCCAGTTCATGGTTTTCTTTCATCAGATCGATTATTTTCTCGTCATCGTCGTGTGTTGCAATGAAGTTATTATTCTTTCGAATCATATTATCAATTCTGTTAATCCGATATCTTTTAACAACATCTTCCGCCTTCTGTATGGCGTTCAATTCTATCTTACCGCTTTCGTAATGATCATCCCACCGTTTGCTTATCGGTTCCTGAGCCACAGCAAAAGATGAAATAAATGTTTTTATCTCTTCATCTTTTACCTTATCGAGAATGACCGGAAGTGAAGTGTTCCCGTTTTTGTAACATCCTTCAATTACTTCCATAACTTTACGGTATTTCTCATTCCTAATTTCATCCGGGTGGATATGATCAAAAATCAATTCGATGATCTCCGATTTCCCTTCCAGCAGAAGCTCAATAATATCTTTTTCAAGAGGGTTAGGCGTAGATGCATTAACCGATTGCTCAACAGATTTAGGGGGTTCGGAGATTTTAACTCGCTGACTTCTTTGAGCGGCAATGTTCTCCTTTTGGATATTCATGTTCAAAAACTTATCCAATTCTTTTTCTAAAAGCTTTTCTCTAAGATTGAATTTCTTTGCAATTGTTTTAAGAAACAATTGTCTTTTCAATTCATCGGTTACCAATGCGGCGCTTTTAACCAGTTCTCTTATTGCAGCGGTCTGTTTTGTAGGATCTTCAAATGCACCGTCCAACTCGTATTGATATGCCTGATATTCCAAAAAGTTCTGAGCGTTATTTATCTTCGAATTGAATTCATCAAGTCCGAATTTGTTGATAAATGAATCAGGGTCTTCACCTTTAGGTAGAGTGACAAGTTTTACGTCAAAATCTTTTTTCAGCAGAATCTCGATACTGCGCATCGATGCTTTTTGTCCGGCTGCATCGGCATCAAAGAGTACCGTAATATTTTTAGTAAAACGGGAAAGCAACTGAACTTGTTCTTCGGTTAGCGCCGTACCGGAGGATGCGACAACATTCTTGATCCCGAATTGATGTAGAGAGATCAAATCCATATATCCTTCAACCAGAAGAGCTTTATCAATTCTTCGTATCTCTTCCTTGGAATGGAAAAGTCCGTACAGAGTTTTTCGTTTTGAATAAATTTTTGATTCCGGCGAGTTGATATACTTAGCGGCTTTCTCTTCCGGGTTCATTATTCTCCCGCCGAACGCAATCACTCTGCCGTTTGTAGAAAGGATTGGGAACATCAGCCGACCGCGGTATTTATCGTAGAAAGTTCCGTCGTCACGTGTATCAATCAGACCGATCTCTTTAGCTTTAAGTAAGTTCACGTTGTTTTCTTTCAGATATAACAGAAGGTTATCCCAGCCCGGCTCTGCATATCCCAGCCCGAATATTTTTTGAGTCTGGGTTTTAATATTTCTCTCTTTAAAATAATTTCTTCCCACTTCACCTTCATCCAATTTCAGAAGTTTGTTGGAAAAGTACTTTGCCGCAAGAACGTTTATATCGTAGAGTTCTTCCAACTCGGAATTTTCATCTGAAAAGGGAGTGCTGTCCTGCTTTATTTTTATACCAAGATAATCGGCAATCTCCTGAACAGATTCTACGAACGAAATGTTTTTGTAATCCATTAAAAATTTAAATACATTCCCACCCGCGTGACAGCCAAAGCAGTGATAGATCTGTTTATCTGGGCTAACGGTAAAAGAAGGAGTTTTTTCGCTATGAAAAGGACATAATCCGATATAATTTTTCCCGCGCTTTCTTAATTGGACATATCCAGAGATAATATCAACTACATCAGCGCTGTTCCTTATATCATCTATTTGCTCTTCCGGTATTCTCATAATCTGAAGTTGAACCTACAAAATAATCGTATAAAATTGAATTTGGAAAATAAAACTAAATCTATAAAATTTCATTTCTTATATTTGAATAAATAGTTATTTAAACAATTAAAACAAAATTTTGAACAATAAAAATATACTAATAATATTACCGGCTAAAGATTTTAATTCAGAAGAATTCATTTTGATAAAACAAACCTTCGAAAAAAACAGCTTCAAAGTTTTTATTTCATCCGATGCTTATGCCCTTTGTCAAGGAGATAACGGAATGAAGGTAAAAGCCGATGTATCGATCTTTAATATTCATGCGTCGAATTTTCTCGCAGTGATATTTATCGGCGGGGATGGAGTTAGAAAATATTGGGATAATAAGTCATACCATAAAATTGCAAATTCCTTTGCACAGTCCGGTAAAGTAGTCGCAGCCATCTGTGCAGCCCCTATAATTTTACAGAGAGCTGGATTGCTCAATAACAAAAGTGCAGTTTGTTATCTTTCAGATAGAAAAGAACTTGAAAAGGGAGGGACAAAATATCTGGATGCGAGCGTTGTCACTGAAGGAAAAATAGTTACCGGGCAATCGTCTTCAAATACAGTAGAATTTTCGGAAATAATTATTCAATTTTTAATAAAAAGAACTTTATAATTATGAGTGAACGAACAAATGGATGATTGTTAAAAGGTTTGTCATTCCGGCAATCTTTAAGCCGGAATCTTTTAATCCACCAAAGGCGAACAAGGGATGAATTTCCCGCCGCTTGCGGCGAAAATATTATTAGCTACTCCATAATGATACCCCGTCTGCTTGCGGCGGGGAAATTCATTTTAGGGATAGATTCCCGATAAAAGCTTTCGGGAATGACAAATTAAAAATAAAAATGTGAATAAATGAGAAATTTAAATAAATTTAAATACTGCAGCAGTTTAGTTAAGTATTCCAGGTTTAAAACAAGGGAAGTCTTTATTGGAGATATTCCTCTCGGCGGAAATAATCCGATTCGAATACAATCGATGACAACTACCGATACGATGGATACGATAGCAACGGTTGAACAAACTATTCGTATGGTCAATTCCGGCTGCGATTA
>JAADIB010000365.1:0-1480 GCA_013151565.1 Chlorobiota bacterium | reverse complement strand
GCGGATATTCATTTTACTCCTAATGCAGCTGAAGCGGCGGCGAAAATTGTAGAGAAAGTGCGAATCAATCCCGGCAATTATGTTGATAAGAAAAAGTTTGATCAGATTGAATACACCGATGAAGAATACGATGCTGAAATTAATAGAATTGCAGAGCGTTTCACTCCGTTAGTTAAAGTCTGCAAAGAGTACGGAACGGCAATGAGAATCGGTACAAACCACGGCTCACTTTCCGATAGAATTATGAGTCGATATGGTGACACACCGCTTGGAATGGTGGAATCTGCACTTGAGTTTGTGAGGATATGCGAAGCGAATAATTATTACGATATTGTTCTTTCGATGAAATCAAGCAATCCTTCTGTGATGGTGCAAGCATACAGATTGCTGGTTCACAAAATGATGGAAGAAGGGATGAACTATCCGCTTCATCTTGGAGTTACGGAAGCAGGCGACGGCGAAGATGCCCGAATTAAATCGGCAGTTGGAATAGGAACGCTTCTCGAAGATGGACTTGGTGATACGGTGCGTGTATCGTTAACAGAACCTCCGGAAAATGAAGCGCCTGTTGCAATTGATCTTGCTAAGCGGTATTCGGAGAGAGAGAAAACTTCTGTGCAAATATCCGGAACTACTTATGTAAAAAATCCATTCGAGTATTCGAAGCGAAGTGCACTTAACGTGAAAAACATCGGTAGTTCTAATGTGCCGGTCGTTATTGCTGATTTCAGCAATGTTGATTTGAGTTTGGATGATCTTGAAGCTATTGGGTACAAGTATAATGAAGCAATCGACAAATGGGCTATAAGTGATTCACCGGCTGACTATATTTATCTCGGTGATAAACCGGCTGAGATTGAACTGCCTCAAAGTCTTTTCCCTATCTTTAATTTTACCGCGTGGAAAAATTTAGAAGAGAAAAATTCAGCTTATCCATTTTACAAATTGGATGAGTTTATTGCAGCGGAGAACAGATCAGATACTTTGAACTTTGTTGAGATCTCCATTAATGATATTGAATCTTTGCAGAAAATCAAAAATGAAAAATCTGTGGTTTTGGTATTAACGACTAAAAACGCTCATGGGATGGCAGAGCAGAGAAGGATATTTCTGGAGCTTGAAGCACAGGATATTCATTTCCCCTGTATTATTAAAAGAGAATATGATAATCTGACTAAAGACCAATTGATTCTTTACAGCGCTACGGATTTGGGCGGACTCTTTCTTGACGGTTTCGGTGACGGCGTGTGGTTATCAAGTGAATCAGCCGATATAAAATTAATAAATCGCACTGCGTTTGGAATACTTCAGGCAACAAGAACAAGGATTACAAAAACAGAATATATTGCTTGTCCAAGCTGCGGCAGAACACTTTTCGATCTTGTTGAGGTAACAAATAAAATCAGAAACAGAACAGAGCACTTAAAAGGTGTGAAGATTGGAATAATGGGCTGCATAGTTAACGGACCAGGTGAAATGG
>JAADIB010000283.1 GCA_013151565.1 Chlorobiota bacterium | reverse complement strand
GTTGATCAATTCATCGGTTTCGCCGAAAATAGTTCTTCTTTCAGAATGTCCGAGAATCACATATTCACATCCAACACTTTTTATCATCGAAGCGGAAATAGCACCGGTATAAGCGCCGCTATCTGCTGCACACATATTCTGAGCGCCGAGTCCAATATTCGTATCTTTAATTAAAGCATGAACTGTTTCCAACGAAGTATATGGCGGACAGATGATCACATCGGCGTTGTTATTCTTGCCTAATAAATTTTTAATCTCACTTACTAAAGTCACAGACTCGTTCAAGTTCTTGTTCATTTTCCAGTTGCCAGCAACTATTGTTTTTCTCATTTTACTCCTCTATAATAAATTAGATAATTCTTATCCTAATGCTTCAACGCGCTTTATTTCGGGAACGTCACGCATTAAAGCCCTTTCAATACCAGCGCGTAAAGTCATCTGCGACATTGGGCATCCGACGCATGCACCTGTTAAGCGGACTTCAACTATTCCGTCTTCTTTTATATCCACAAGTTCAACATCGCCTCCGTCAGCCTTCAAATAAGGGCGCACCGATTCCAGTGCATCTAAAACCTTTTGTCTTAATACTTCAGCCATTTCAACCCCTATCGTTATAATTTAATTTCTACTTCTTTAAACAGATCATTTGAATTTTTGATGCTCACTTGTGCAGCTAAATTACGAGCAATATCCATAATGATCTTTGTATTGTCCGAATCCGGTAGAGCATGAACTATCGGCTTACCGTTATCACCGCCTTCTCTTATCCTCGGATCAATTGGAATATTACCGAGCAATTTTGTGCCTAACTGGTTGGCTAATTTCTCTCCGCCGCCGCTTCCGAAAATATCGTATCGTTTGCCGGTATCCGGTGCAATAAAGTAACTCATATTTTCAATAATACCAAATACCTCTACGTTTACCCGCTCGAACATTTTCAATCCTTTAACAGCATCGATCAAAGATACTTCCTGCGGAGTTGTTACAATGACCGCTCCTGTAAGAGGAATTGTCTGTACAAGAGTTAATTGGATATCGCCTGTTCCGGGGGGCAGATCATAAATCAAATAATCAAGATCACCCCAATTGACGTCAGTCATGAATTGCTTAAGCGCCCCGCTAGCCATTGGTCCGCGCCAGATAACCGGGTTATCATCATCGATCATGAACCCGATTGACATAAGTTTGATACCGTAGCTTTCAATTGGAGCTAATTTTTTTGTTTCGGGATCCTGGAATAGACCAGTATTTTTAGGTACTCCAAGCATCATTGGAATACTTGGTCCGTAAATGTCCGCATCAATAATACCGACCTTAGCGCCATCCTTTGCCAAAGCCAAAGCCAGGTTAACCGCCACGGTGCTTTTACCAACTCCCCCTTTACCGCTGGCAACGGCAATAGTATTTTTAACACCGGGCAAAATTGCATCTTTGGATTGATTCAAATGAGCGCTTACGTTTGAGGTCATATCTATAATTACTTCCGTTGCTTCAGGTATATCCTTTTTGATTGCAGCAACGCAGTCATTTTTAATTACATCTTTCAGCGGGCAGGCTGGAGTTGTTAGCTCAACCTGTGCCGTAATTTTTGTGCCGTCAATAGTTATATCCTTAACCATGTTCAAGGTTACAAGGTCTTTGTGAAGATCAGGGTCAATCACCTTACGAAGTGCGTTTATCACATCATCTTTTTTAATCTCTGTCATCGTTTTTCCTTTCTCAAAAATTTTGAATAATAAAATTACTAAATAATAAATTTGTGTGCTAATAGAACACCAATCAAACAGAAAAAACTGATTTGCACGGATTTAGGAATTATAAAACTTTCTTTTTTTCATTTAGTACAATTTTTCTTTCATCATTTATATCTCCGCATTTTCTACAGCGTTCACAGAATATGAATTTTTTATTACGGAATTCATAATTTTTCTTTCCATAATTTGGAGGGAGTAATTTAACAATTGAATTACAGTTCCAGCATATAAGACGAATGTTGCTTGTCTATCAGAAAACAAATCCAAATGTTCTAGGCATAAATAGAAAGGACTTTTATTTTTGCATTCGAGAACAGCACAATCTTCAAATGGTATCTCATCCCCGTTCTCATCAAACCATAAACTACCATCAAATAAAGAATCCATTGTTTTCCTCTAATTTAGAATTATATTGCCGGCAAGCTGTTCAAGTTTATACCTTTTTAGTAAATCAAATTTCTTTGCTTTGTCGGTTATGTGATTAAATAAATTATATTTGGATGAACGTTTATCAAATCCATTAAAAAACGAATTGTTATAACTTTGGCTTAAAATACTATTGACTCGGAATATAATATCCGGAAAGTATTTTATTGATTCTTGGTCGGCACTTTCTTTTAATTTTCTTATAAACAGTTGACGGCTCGAATCAGCATTATTTAATGATCCTATTGCCAATTTTAAGATGTTTTCCTTGCTGCTTTTATAATGGAAATAAACTTCGTTTTGTATGCTTATGGGTGCAGTAGCGCCGTTTGTACACCAATATCTTAGAATAAAATGCTCAAGTTTTACAGGAGAAAAACCGGTTTCCGAATTCACAATATTAAAACCGAATCCACAAACATCATTTACTAATGGTGCGACTTCAAGCTTTTTTTTAGTGAATATTCTCAGGAAATAATCATCGCGCGAAATTTTTGAGATTCCTATTTTGTCAGCAATTTCAATTATATCAAGATCAGAAATACGGGTATAATTTGGACTGTTGAGAGTCAATGCTTCACCGTTTTCAATTGTAACATTTATCTCTTTATGATTAATATTTGATAGATTCTCATTACAGATTGCAGTTATAATTTCATCCGAGAGATGGCTTATAGAATCATAAGAAATGTTAAACCACTTTAATAATTTGATCAAAAATACTTTGCGTATTGGATAGACTGGTTTTAATCCTTCGTCCATCAATAGATATGCTTGTTCTTGATCGATAAATATTTTCAACCTCTTGGGGTCAGCAGTTATTACTTTTCTCTCAAGTTGTTTGAGATAAGAGATAACCTCATTGGGTTGTTTTAGGTTTAATATTTGTCCTTGTATGGTTTGCATTTATCTTTGAAATTTTTATTTCAAAGATAATGTCAAAAGTGGGATTTAAGATTTTGGCAACTTTGCGGCAATGAATCAAGATTAAAATTTTTTTAATTGTTTGAATTTTATTTCGGTA
>JAADIB010000451.1 GCA_013151565.1 Chlorobiota bacterium | reverse complement strand
AAGCTTACTATGAAAAGAAACGTGTTGAGGGAAAGACGCATAACCAAGCAATTAGGGCGCTTGGACGGCATCTTTGTCGAGTTATTTATAAAATGCTCAAAGAGAAAAGAACATACGAAATTGTCTAATAGGGGTTGAAAATATCAGCGGGATGTTCAGGCCTTCCATTTCCCATAATATATGGAAAATGGAAGGCCTGACCCTGAGGGTGTGCTCGCGCTTCTGCGCTATCGTCCGGTGTTAAGTCCTCTTGACCCGTTTAGATAGCCACAAGCATGGTAGAACAAAGATGTGACATTGATTACGAGGTCTGATGTTGGCTTCGAGCGAAGCGCGTTCTGGCTATCAAGCGGGTTCAAGGCAGAAAAGGCTATGGACACAAAAACCCGTGTCCATAGCCTATTCTGCTTAACACCGGACGTTATGTGTTTCTGAAAGATATTCGGCTTATCAAAAGTGGTAAATAACCTATGTAACAATTCTTAGGTTGGGTTGAGGAAACTGAACTTTCGGTAATAACCGATGTACTAATTTATCAGTTAGCCCTAATTTGCTAAGCAATCCTTTCCATGTTTTAAAATCAAGCTCGGCTATCAAAGATATTAGTAGAGAAGGTTTTTCTGTAGGGATTTTATCATCTAGAGGTTCTTTTTTTGTCCAGCCTTTTTTATTTATGTGTATATATCCATATCTCATTTGTTCCTCAGCGATAACTCCGAGGGTTTTTGCTCTATAGAGAATAGCCTTTAAGCTTACTTTAAAATATTCTTTTAATTTGTATAAGTTAGGCCAGTTAAAATATTTATTTTTTTTAGTAATAGGGAATCGATTAACGGCATTTAAAAAATTAACACGAGGCATTAAGAATGCGCTTGCAAAATGATTCGCTTCTTTTTCTGTTTTTTTACAACCTGTGATAATTCCATTATGCATTATGAGGTGACCTAGTTCATGTGCTAAGTCAAAACGATATCTGCATGGATTATTTTTTGCGCTATTTCGAATTATAATGGGTCGTTTTCTGGAAAGAGAAAAGGCATCTACTCTTTCATCAGCTCCATCCATAGTTGTTACAATAATGCCTGCATTTTCAACGATAATAGTTATGTTAGCAATTGGGCCGTTGCCTAACCTCCATTGTCTACGAAGACTCTCAGCTATTCGTTCAATATCTTCAAGGCTATTCAAATCAATTATTATTTCAGGAAGTTTAAACTCAGGTAGATCAAAGTGCTGCTCTATATCTTTAATTAGACTGTCTAAAAGCTCTGCTCTAGCCATGATGGTATTTGTCAGAGTTTTTGTTCTACTTCTGACGCTTCTAAAGTGACACTGTTCTTCTTCAACGGGGGTGTTGCGTTCTGAATAGAAAAAACTTGGTTTGACTTCTAAATATTTGGATAGTAATGAGAGTTGGTTGTCTTTTGGTTCTTGACCAACTTCCATTTTATGAATGTTTTGTCTGGTTACACCTAGGATACTGCCTAAATCGTCAAGTGAATATCCTTTTATCATTCGAGCAAAACGAAGTTTATCTCCGCGATATTCATTTAAGTTTATAATTTCATTTTCCATGTTTTTCTGTATCTTCACTTTCTTTGGTGTCTATTTTAATTACTGGTTTTCGATCTATTATTATTTCTTCTGGTAGGTCTTCAAAATCACCAACTACAGGAGTTTTGGCTACCGACTCGGATCTCCATATTGAGCTAACTGTTTTAGTTGCTGGATTATATCCAACTAACACTACATGGTAGTCGTCTTCAATATCTTCTAGTTCATCACCTTCAGTTGCAGGTTCCTGAATGAGCAATCGCCAGGCTAAAGATCCCGCAAAATCGGTATCTATATCCTCAAATAATGATAACTGGTGTTGTTCGCAGCTATTTTGGAAAAAAACTTTCATTTTTTTTGGGTTGAATGGATCGTCCTTAAAAATACGAACAGGGATATCACAAATGGTAGGTACATAGTCCATAGTTTGGCTTGGCAACTTTAACCAGGGTTTGCTACTGTCATTTCCTAGCTGGATAAATAGTTGTCTAATTCTTCCAAATATTGATGTCTCCAGTGTATATTTGTCATCAAATTCGGTTGAGTGCGTATTTAGAGTCAATTCAACTACAGCAAGAATTTCTTTAGCTAAATCTTCTAGGTGTGCCTCTTTTAGGCTAGGACAAAGCGTAAATGGTGATTCATATTCACATGTAGTCATTAATTAAGGTCTCTTTGAGGGTAAATGAGTCGAACTGTCAAATTATTATAGGCAAAAAAGTCAATATGTCAACTGAAAATGGGGGAAAAGAGAGTTTTGTAAACTATTTATCTGGGTTTGAGATATAATTTTATTTTTTATGCTCGTTACCAGAGTGGTGAATTATTGTTTTCCAGCTTATAATTTTCTAACATATTGTTATTATAGAATATTATATGAGACCTTTGAATATTTTCCTTGAAATAATATATACAATTGTGTATAAATATATATGAAGAAAACTGCTGAAAAGCCGCTTTATTGGATAGCATCATCTAAAGAGGACTTAATAAAATTTCCGGAAGAAGTTAAAGATGTAATGGGCTATTCTCTGGATGTCGCTCAAAATGGTGGAAAAGCAGACAATGCAAAACCACTTAGTAATGTGGTAAAGGGTGGTCGAGTATATGAAGTTTTTGATGATCACAAGGGAGATACATATAGAGCTGTTTATACAGTCAAATTTGGAAAAGCTGTGTATGTCTTACATGCTTTCAAGAAGAAATCTACTAAAGGGATTTCAACTCCCAAGCCTGATGTAGATCTTATGAAGGCTAGATATAAAAAGGCAGAAGAGCATTACAAAAAAACTTTCGGTAGTAAATAATAGAGGTTTGGATATGGCTAAAAATATTGATGAAATTGAAGTATATGAAAGCAGCGGAAATGTTTTTGCTGATCTTGAATGTAAAAATCCTGAGGAGCTTAAACTTAAAGCTAAAATTGCTGCTTCTATCAATTCAATTATAAAACACAGACATATTGCACAAGTGGAAACAGCTGAAGTATTGGGCATTACTCAGCCTCAAGTTTCAGATCTTAAAAAAGGAAAACTTAAGCATTTTTCTGTTGAACGCCTTTTTGATCTTCTTAATGCTCTTGGTAGAGATGTTGAAATAGTTATAAAGAAGAAAAGCTCTCGAACGCAGCGTGAAGCTAGAACTGAAGTTATTGCAGCATAATAAATGAATAATTATTTTTATTTAGAAGCCCCCATTTGGGGGCTTTTTTATTTACGAATTTTAAGTTGATAAAATTGAAAGGAAGGGGGTCTTGTTTCTTGCATTTTCAACATCGCATATAATCCGACTAAACGGAATGCACAAAACAAGACTTGACCCCGCGAACTGACCATGGTTAAACGAAAGCAACTAACGCAGAAGGAAGCACTATCGGCATATAATGCGGCTAGTTCCATTCCTATAAGACTAATTTCTGTTGA
>JAADIB010000417.1 GCA_013151565.1 Chlorobiota bacterium | reverse complement strand
TTTTCCTTTAGCGTAGTTTTGAACGTAAGCAGTTTTGTCGCTCCCGATTTCACAGAGAAATTTCGATGTGCATTGATCTCGCCATTCAAAAATATTGATAAGACTGCGTCACTGATCGTATTCCGCGAAAAATTTGTCACGCTGGCAGTAAAGCCGATCTCTTTTTTAAGTTCAAATATTTGATTGGTTGAAACGAGATCATTTACTGTGAGGTTATTAACATCCTTCCCGCCAAATCTAAATAAGTAGAGTTTCGTTGATTCATCGAAAAGTGATTTCTGTATTTTTTCCTCCTCACTCTTGTTCAATAACGTACTCTCTTGGAAGTCGGATAAAATATAAACTTCCTTATTGAAATTTATTGATTTGCTAATTAGCGCAGAAGCTTTTTCAATTGATGTCGTAAGCGAGTTAGTTATATATGATATATTGATCTTTCTTATCTCTTGTCCTGTTGAGTTTATATTCCCTAGACGAACGGAATACTCCGGGTTTGATGTCAAAACCAATATCACTTCATCCCCGTCGTTAAAGTCAGAAGCCAGATCAGCTATTACCTGCTTTGCCTGATTAAAGTATGAACCGTTTTCATCAACGACCGACATACTGAAAGAATCATCCAATATAAAGACTGCCGTAGTTTTAGCAACAGAGCCGGTTCCGCTTATAGTTACCGATTCCAGAGTCGGTCGTGCAAACGAGCTTACAAGAAAAAGTATTATTAAAATCCTCAGCAGAAGCAGAAGCCACTGTTTGAATTTTATCTTTTTGATCTTTGTCTTTTGAAGTTCCTTCAAAAACGCAAGTGTGCTGAACTCGATTTTTTTGATCTTCCTAAGATTTAAAAAATGCAGTATGACTGGAATAGATGCAGCCAGAAGCCCGAATAAAATTGTTGGATTTAGAAAAACCATTTTATTGTTTCTCTAAATTATGAGGCAAAATATTGTAGTAGCAGTTAATCATATATTTTCTTGATAAATGCACATTTGAAATAGTGAAGCAAAATCTCATCAAATGAATATCCCATTTCGCCCATTACCGCAGCACCAATTTGACATAGACCAACTCCATGACCCCAGCCAGCACCGGTTAAAACAAATTTCTGAGGAATATTGTCAACGAAATCAAGTTTATCAATTACAATAGCTGAACTGTAAAGATGAGTCTTGGAGAGCACTTTTCTTATTTCCAATTCTTTACCGATAGTTAAAGTTTTTTTTGTCCCGACAATTTTTAATTTTATCAATCGTCCGGAGTAACCTCGATCAACCGGTACAAGATCAACGATCTCTCCAAAGTCAATACCAGACCTGGATTTTATTAATTCAGCTAATTCACTCTGCTTATATTTGACTTTCCATCTAAAAAAATCAGTTGTCTGTCTGTCGTAGTCAACAAGAACTTGCGATAATATTTTCTCATCACTTGTATTGCAAAATGCATGAGGATTTTCTCTGATCCATTTTTCTGCTGCTCTTTCTTTTCTGAGATCAAGATCATAAATATCATTTTCAAATTTGTAATCAACAATACTTTTAAGGTATGGATGTTCAATCGGTTCCCATACGTTCTCAAATGACTCAGTAATTCCACCGCATGATTTTGAAAATCTTGCATCACAGATGTCGTTTTCATATTTTAAAACAATCCCGCGTGTCTTAGCAACTGCATCCTGTGCGCTATGAGCATACATCTTTGTAATACCTTGGTATCTCTGGCAATGATCATCCGCACAAACATCATAACGATTATGATCTTCGCGGTCATACCATTTTATTATTTCTTCTTCACTCTCAATTGTAGATTCATAGATCTGATCGGAGGAATCAATTCCTTTCCTTTTCTCTATTTGGGCTAGGAGCCAACTTCGTGAGATAATTGCATGTGCTTTTAATAATTCAACCGAACTTGTAGCGCTCATTTCAGATGAAATAACACTTTCCAGATAATGCTCTACTGGAATCACATTAATCACTGTAACTTGATCGCCTTCAATTATTAGTTTGAGAGAACCGAGAAATACTTGATTCTCTTTCCTTTGCCAATGAAACTGCTTACCTATCAGAACACCTTTTATTCTGAAGGATTCCGAATTTAAATCACCCGGCGAAAAAACTGTATTATCGTCAACTGTCGTAGATTCCGAACCCTTTGTTAACTCAATTACATTCCCTTTTGCTTTAGCAATGTAGGTGCCGCTGCATTTGTTTTTTTTGCAAGAACATTTATATTCTCCATGCAATTCAAAAGAAATTTGCTCATCAGTTATTATTGCAACACTGACATTAGGTTCTTTCATTATTATTCCTCACTCCGATAATTTCGGCTCGTAATATAATAATATGTGAAATAATAATTAGTGGCTTATTTTGTCACACTCATCAATCGATACAATAAAATCAAAATATAATTTCAATGTTTGACCTTGATTTCATATATTTGAATAACTTTGGACATTAGCAAAATGAGGCATAAACTTAAATTCATATTCCTTTTGCTCCTTTTCCCGATTCTCAATATTTTTTCACAAACTGATTCGCTTATTATTTCTGAAGTAATGTTCTATCCTTCAGCCTCCAATAGTGAATTTATAGAGATATACAATTTGTCATATCTAAATTCTGCTGACCTATCTAAATTTCAAATAATTTATTCAACTACCAATGCAGATACTATAGTTAAAACAGATAACGGTATTACCCTTCTCCCTAGATCATTTGCAGTAATATTCGAAGGGGATTACGACCTCATAACTGGTATTTACTCTGAAATAATTCCAAGCAGTACTTTAATACTAAAAATTGATAACAACAATTTCGGTTCGGCTGGAATGGCAAATTCCAGCGATCGAGCTATTCATTTAGTCAATGCATCTGGAGCGATAATTGATGCTTATACATATTCCGCAAACAATGTTAAAGGAATCTCGGATGAAAAGATCATTCTGAATAAAGATTCATCCTCAACAAATTGGAAAAACTCATTGACAATCAACGGAACACCGGGCAAAGAAAATTCAGTGTCACCTAAAAAGTATGATCTTTCTGTAACTGATCTATTTTATTCTCCGCCGGAAATATTTGAAGATAATGATATTCAGATCAATGCTGTGATAAAGAATATTGGAACTTCGGTAAGCGGTGATTTTACCGCTTATCTTTTTGTTGATGTGAATAACGATTCAACTGCTCAACAAGATGAAATAATTATTACACAGAATTTTACNNNATGATTCAACAGAATTAATTGGTCAATCAAATAGTTTGCCTTCAGGAAGTTATAACCTTTATGCGGTTGTAGATTACACTCTTGATGAAAAAACATCTAATAATATAAGATCTATCAATATCGACATCCTCCCGAAACTAAACAGCTATAATGATATAATCATCAATGAAATAATGTATGCGCCAACTGGCGGAGAACCGGAATGGCTTGAAATATATAATCGTAGTGATTCTGCCATCAATCTTCACGATTGGAGAATAGCAGATAGAACTTCATCGCCTATAATTATTGATACAACCTTTTTTATTCAATCGAAGGGATATATAGTAATATCCAGCGATGAAAGCATCCATGATTTTTATACAATAACATCTCCTGTTATTGTTATTAATCTTCCTTCACTTAATAATAGCGGAGATGATCTTAAGCTGCTTGACTCTTTGAAAAGAAATATTGACAGTCTTAACTATAATCCTACCTGGGGCGGACAAGATGGTCACTCCCTTGAAAGGATCAATCCAGGTAACAGCAGCAACGACAGCACAAATTGGGGAAGCAGCATAAGCTACTTAGGAGGAACACCGGGGAAAGTGAACTCTATTACCCCGAAGAAATATGACCTATCTGTTGATCAATTCTATGTTGAAAGTGATTTCGTATTCGTTGGCGAACCGGCAAAGATAAATGCTGTAGTTAAAAATCTTGGCACAAATTCATCCGGGAATTATTCGCTGCAGATTTACCACGATGTTAATGCCGACTCTGTCGCACAAGAAAGTGAGCTTGTTTATCAGCTTGATGAAACGGGCTTAGCGCCGAACGATAGTGCTAATCTTTATGTGGAATTATCTGATTATGATATTGGATTGAATTACTATATTGCAAAACTCTCATATGATGAAGATTTGAACATTGAAAACAATTTTGCATTTCTTGATTTTATCGGGGTTGAAACAAATGAAACAAGAAGTGACATCGTGATAAACGAAATAATGTATGCACCCAACAGCCCTGAGCCGGAATGGATTGAACTTTTTAACAGAAGTGATAAAACAATTAACCTGAAAAATTATCAAATAGCGGACAACACTGATACCGTAAAAGTTATTAACGATAGTATTGCATTTCAACCTCATCAATATTTTGTGATTGCAAAGGATTCGTCATTCATAACTATTTATGGTGACACACTAAATTTTATAATTTCCGGTTTTCCAAATCTTAACAACAGCGGTGACAGAGTAATGGTTTTGGATTCACTGAACAGGGTGATTGACTCGCTTGAGTTTAACCCGGACTGGGGCGGGAAAAACGGTGTATCATTAGAGCGAATTGATAGCGAACTTCCGTCAATTGATTCAACCAACTGGGGAAGCGCAAAGCTTAATTCGGGAGGAACGCCTGGTGTTATAAATTCCATTACACCAAGAGAATATGATTTGGCTGTTGAGCGATTTTACCCAAAAAATGATTATGTAATAAGCGGTGAGACTGCAAGATTAAATGTCGTAGTTAAGAATGTCGGTAAGAACCCTTCAGCAAATTATAGTCTTAGAATATTTTATGACCTTAATACCGATTCTACTGCTCAAGAAAATGAACTTGTTTATCAGTTTGATGAAACTGGTTTAGCTCCTAACGACAGCACAATTCTTTATACTGAAATATCGGATTATAATGTCGGAACAAATTATTATATAGCCGAACTAATATATAATGATGACTTGAACATCGAAAACAATTCTGCATACCTTGATTTTATCGGAGTTGAAATAAATGAAGTAAGAAACGATATTGTGATCAACGAGATAATGTATACTCCCAAAAGTCCAGAGCCGGAATGGATTGAGTTTTACAACAGAAGCAGCAAAACAATTAACCTGAGAAATTATCAAGTAGCAGATAATACTGATACAGCAAAAGTAATTGATGATGACATGATATTTCTCCCACATCAATATTTCGTTGTTGCTAAGGATTCTTCCTTCATTACAATTTATGGTGATACACTAAATTTTACAATTTCTAATTTCCCGAATCTTAATAATAGCGGCGATCGGTTAATGATACTGGATTCTCTTAATAGAATAATTGACTCGCTCAAATTTAATCCTGATTGGGGAGGGAAAAGCGGTGTATCATTAGAGCGGATTGATAGCGAACTTCCATCAATTGATTCTACAAATTGGGCAAGTGCAAAACTCGATTCGGGAGGAACGCCCGGAATGATCAACTCAATTACTCAACGTGATTTTGATGTTGAAATAT
This sequence comes from Chlorobiota bacterium, assembly GCA_013151565.1. Taxonomy (GTDB): domain Bacteria; phylum Bacteroidota; class Ignavibacteria; order Ignavibacteriales; family Melioribacteraceae; genus SZUA-22. The sequence goes on along the minus strand of JAADIB010000417.1, from coordinate 81 downwards.
CGCGCATAGATTTTAACCCTAGTTTCCCTTTATTGTTACTCATTTCATAGCGTGTTAATGTAAATAATGTTTTTGCTAGTC
>JAADIB010000364.1 GCA_013151565.1 Chlorobiota bacterium | reverse complement strand
TGCAAGAGTATAGAATCAATGAGGAGGAAAAACATCTTGAGCAGAAGGACAATGTTGCGAAATCATTCTCTTGCAAGGCGGCAATTAAAGCAGGGGATAAACTGACTGAGCAGGAAATGAGGGTTCTGGTTGATGAACTTTTCGCGACATCCATGCCGTATGTCTGCCCGCACGGAAGACCTATCATTATAAAAATTCCTCTGGATGAATTCGATAAACGCTTTGGTAGAACATAAGGTTTCATTTCATTTTTTTTTTTACATTATTAATGGGATTTAAATTCACCCAATAAGTTCCCATTAATATGAGGTGCAAAACTATGAAAACCTATATTATCGTTATAGTAATTTTAATATTAACTCAAAATATCTTCCCGCAGAATTTAGATACAACATTTATCAACGTTAATAATATTTATTTGCCGATGATGAATAACGGAGTCTTTGGAGTTATTGGTCATGGAGCAGAATATGACAGCATTGGTTTCCTTTATTCCTCGGGATTTTTCCTTTCCGGTTACAGCAATGATTCAGTTTGGAGTAATGGTGTTATGAACTCGGACGGATTTGAAGATTATTTGCCCGGTAAATACAACAGCGATCCGAATGATGTTAAGAATAAATTCTACGAGTTGCGAGAGATTGACAAACCATTCGGTAAAAGTTGGCAAGAATGGAAAAATGCAGTAGATATGGGCGCATTTTTTTACGATGGTGATCATGATGGTATTTATAACCCGATTGACCTGAACGGGAATGAGGTTTGGGACCCGGAAGAAGATCGTCCTGATCTATTGGGGAATATTACAGTTTGGAATGTTATTAACGATGGTGTTCCGTCAAACCAAAGACCCTTTGCTGATGTTTCACCTAAAGGTGTGGAAATTAAGCAGACTGTTTTTGCTTATAATGAAGAAGAAAATAACTTAATTAATAATGTAATATTTATAAGATATATTATCACTAATGTTGGTGAAAACAACATACTCGACTCAGTGTATTTCGGATTAACTGCTGACCCTGATATAGGAGATGGTTCTACTGATCTCACTGGCTGCGACACTCTTTTGAATGGAGTTTTCGGTTACAAGAGGCGACCGGATGCCGACTATTTGTTTGGGGCAAATCCGCCTTCATTTTTCGTGTCATTATTACAGGGTCCGGTAATTTCAAATTCTATCTTAGATATGGCAACAATAAAAAGGGGTCCGTTTTTGGGGGAGATAATTTTATCTGATGCGAAAAATCTTAAAATGACTTCAGCGGTTTCCTATATGCGCGGTTCTTCACCATTCCCGCACCCTCATGACAAAGAGCATATGCGATATTTTTTGGAAGGAGGCAAATATCCCAACGGAGATCCTATCTTAGTGAAAAATTTCGATTTAGGAAACGGTGATTCATTAGGAAGCGAAGCTGATTCAATTCCACCGCAGTTTATGTTCTCCGGCAATCCGGTTACCGGGGAAGGTTGGTTAAATATTACTGAGTCAGATTGGAGAATACTAAATTCAACCGGTCCATTTGAATTGAAAAAGAACATTCCGGTTGAACTGATTTATGCATTCATCGTTGGCAGGGGAGTCAGCCCCCTAAATTCTGTAACAGTAGCAAAAGAATATGCATCAGCAATAAAAAATTTTTACGAAAGTAATTTTACTGATTTACCAGTCACGGTTAAAGAGACTCAAGCAGATATTTTTCCGGAGGAGTTTAAGCTATTTCAGAATTATCCTAACCCTTTTAATCCCGGTACAAAAATTAAGTATTCTATACCTAACGATGTAAGGAGGGGGCATGCCCCTTCTGTACGATTAAAAGTTTATGACATCCTCGGACGAGAAGTAGCAGTTTTAGTTAACGAACAGCAACAGCCGGGTAATTACGAAGTAGTTTTTAATGCAGAAAACCTAGTCAGCGGAACTTATTTCTATAGATTAACAGCAGGCAGTTTTTCTAAAACTATGAAGTTGCTTTTGTTAAAATAATTCAAGTCTATTATTAAGGGTTTTACATAACCGAGAAATGCATTGTCATCTCCCGAATGTTTTCGGGAATCTCGAAAGAAATAAAATATACCCCCATTGGGACAAGCTGTGTAGGAACTTTACGGAATTAGTGATTCTCGGATATTATGTAAAATCTTCTTTAAAACATAATTCAGTTAATTGGTAATACTTTTTTAATTAGTTTAGCTTTCTTATATTTATTACTAATGTATAAAATTTAAACATATTGAAAGTACATATCATGAATACTGAAGAATATCGAAAAGCAAAAGAGAAGTACAACGAGAGATTAAAAAGTTCTAAAGAGATACCACTCAAATACACATCTGTTTCCGGGAATGAGATCAAACCTCTTTATGCGCCTGATGATCTTGATGAATCAGAATTTCTTAATGAAATAAATTTTCCGCAAGAGTATCCATTTACAAGAGGAATACATGTAAATGGGTATCGCGGTAAGATTTGGACTATGAGACAGTTTGCCGGATTCGGCACTCCTGAAGACACAAATCAGAGATTTAAATATTTGCTGAAGAACGGTCAGACCGGACTCTCAGTTGCTTTTGATCTGCCGACGTTGATGGGATACGATTCTGATGATGAATTAAGTGAAGGCGAAGTTGGTATCTGCGGCGTATCAATTTCATCGTTAGAAGATATGGAAATTCTTTTCGATCAAATTCCTCTTGATCAAGTTTCAACTTCGATGACTATCAATTCGTCGGCTGCAATGATATTTGCATTTTATCTTGCTGTTGCAAAAAAGCAGGGTGTTCCGTTTGATAAAATAAGAGGGACACTACAGAATGATATTCTGAAAGAATATATTGCACAGAAAGAATATATTTATCCGCCGAATCCTTCAATGAGAATAATAACCGACATGATTGAATACTGCACAGAAGAAGTTCCCAAATGGAATACTATTTCTGTGAGCGGTTATCATATTCGTGAAGCCGGCTCTACTGCTGCCCAAGAACTGGCTTACACATTAGCAGATGGCTTTACATATATTGAGCATGCAATAAAGCGAGGTTTGGATGTTGATAAATTTGCTCCTAGGATATCCTTTTTCTTTAATTCACATTTGGACTTTTTTGAAGAGATAGCTAAATATCGGGCTGCCAGAAGAATATGAATGAAAGAAGTTTATAAAGCAAAAGATCCGAGAACATGGTGGCTTCGTTTCCACACACAAACCGCAGGATGTACTTTAACAGCTCAGCAGCCGGAGAATAATATTGTCAGAACTGCGCTACAGGCTCTCGCAGGCGTACTTGGCGGAACTCAGTCTCTGCATACTAATTCGATGGATGAAACTCTTGCACTACCTAGTGAAAAAGCGGTTAAGATAGCTTTACGCACTCAGCAGATAATTGCTTACGAGACCGGTGTGATCAACACTGTTGATCCATTGGGAGGCAGTTATTATGTTGAAGCTTTAACGAATCAGATGGAAGAAGAAGTAAATAAAATATTTGATGAGATCGATAACT
>JAADIB010000296.1 GCA_013151565.1 Chlorobiota bacterium | reverse complement strand
CTCATCATATAAACTTCCGAAGAAAATATTCTTCATGGAAAAACTTCCCAGAACTGATCTTGGCAAAATTGATCTTCCATTACTTAAGAGAAGACTCAATCTTGATTAGCAAGTAATATTTGCAGAATATCATTGGGGATATCTGTTTTCGAGAAGTCATTTATGTTTACAAAGATGTGAACACTCTTAACAACTGCCCTAATCATATCGTTTTCATCAATTAGGTTTGTGGTCAATTCAAAAGTTGAATCTTTAATCTGTGTAACACTGATGGCAATATTCAAAGTTTCATGTAATTTGATCGGCGCTTTGAAATCCGCTTCGATCTTCAATATTGGTACGGCATATTTTTCGAATTTGAAATAGTCAATCTCAAGATCACCGGTTTGAATGAACTCTTCGTAAGCAGAATGGAACAACTCAAATACTCTCGAGAAGAATAAAATTCCGGCGGTATCACACATACTAAATTCAATTGTTCTTTTCGTCTGAAACATAATTCCTCTAATGATTATTAATTTTTTAAAATATTTAACGTAATAGTAAGCATTTTTGCATTCATAATTATCCCCCTTTTGGCTATTTTTGTTCACTCGAAAACAAACTATTGAAAATTTTTAATGAAAAAGATTTTAGTCGCAGTTTTACTAATAACAGCATTTAATATATTCCCGCAGTCTGGCAGTAAAGAAGTCAAAAAAACATTTTATCCCAACGGAAAGATAAAAAGCATTGGAGAATACGTTAACGATGTGAGAGACGGTTCTTATCAAGAGTTCTACGAAAGCGGTGCATTGTGGAAAGATTGGAAATTTGCTAATGGCTTAGAGGAAGGAAAATCGCTTTGGTATTTTGAAGACGGTACACTAAGTATGGAGTGGAATTATCTTCATGGAAAACTGCAGGGAATTTCACGCTGGTATTATGAAACGGGAGAGCTTTGGGCGGAGCCGTACTATATAGACGGATTGCAAAATGGTTTTACAAAAACGTATTACAAGAGCGGTGCACTGCAGGGTATCTGGGATTATAGAGGCGGGAAACTGAACGGACTTTCTAAAATATATTTTGAGAACGGAAAGCTAGAAGTTGAAAGAAATTATGTTGACGGTAAATTGAACGGGAAAACCCGAGTTTATTATGAATTTAATCAAGTAGCTCTGGAGGCAAACTATAAAGACGGCAAACTGGATGGAATTTCTTATATCTATTATCCCGATGGTTCAATTAAGGTAATTGATCAATATGAGGACGGGCAGATCATCAAACGTGAAAAATATGAATATGGCTCCAGTGTTCCTAAGATAGAAGAAAATTTTAAGGAGTTTTATTCAAACGGAGTTGTTAAGTCAGAGTTGAGTTTTAAGAAAGGGAAATTGGATGGAACAAGCCGGCAATACTATGACAGCGGATATCTTAAACAGGAAGAAAACTATCGGCAAGGTTTGTTTGACGGTACTTCTATTTACTATTCGCCGGAAGGAACCAGATCGGAGGAAGTTAATTATATTCTTGGTGTTAGAAACGGCGTCCGTTTCGTATATGACAAAAAAGGAGTTCTGCTGAGGGAAGAAAGTTACAAAAACGATTCGCTTGACGGTAAGTGGAAGTCATTCTATCCTTCCGGTAAGGTTAAGACGGAAAGAGAATACGTCTTTGGAAAAATATACGGTCCGGAAATTACTTATTATGAAAGTGGAAAGATCAAATCCAAGATATATTACCGTGCATCAAAGAAGACAGGTATAGCAACTAAGTTCTATGAAAACGGTGAAGTGGCTGAATACGGTACTTATAAAAATAATAAATTAGACGGCAACTTTTATTCCTATCATCCAAACGGATTGTTAAAGAGTGAGATAGAATATAAGAACGGTGAAGTAGTTTCAAAGATTATTTATAACGAAGAAGGAGAGAAGATTCCTTCCGGAAAATAAAAGTTTATAATCCTTCTTTAAGTTGGGATTTCAAGGCAGCGTATATTTCTTCTGTAGGCATCGGCTTTCCTGTCCATAATTCAAACGAGTGAGCACCCTGTTCGACAAACATTTTCAATCCGTTTATAATTGTAGCGCCTTCACGCGCTGCTAGTCTCAAGAATTTTGTACTTATCGGATTGTAAACAATATCAAAGACAAGTTGATTCGCGTGGAATGATTCGGCGATCTTAGTCGGCGAATCATCTTCTTTAGGATGCATCCCTATTGAGGAAGCGTTGATTATAAGTTTTGATTTCGAGAGAACCTTGACCAGATCGGGCGGATATAATGAATGAGTTTTAATCCTGTTATAAAGCATCTTCTCGGAGAAGTAAGTTTTAATTACATCGGCTCTTTCTACTGTTCTATTTATCAGATGTATTTTTTTTACATGGAAATAGCGAAGGAGAGTAAACACCACACTGCGAGCCGCGCCGCCTGCACCGAAGATCGACACAACCGAACCGGAAAGATCTTTCTTGTATTCCTTTAGTGTTTCGTATATACCGTGAACATCGGTATTGTGTCCATACAAAATCCCGTTATCATTCACTATCGTGTTCACAGCGCCGACAATACTGGCGCCTTCCGAAACTTCATTTAGAAAAGGAATCACTTTTTCTTTATGCGGAATTGTAACGTTGAAGCCGGTTATACCAAGCGCAACCATTCCCTTCAAGGCATCCTTTAAATTGTTTGAAGTTATATCAAACGGAAGATATAGATAATCGAGATCGGTTAAGGTGAATGCAAGATTGTGCATAAACGGAGAATATGAGTGCTTTAGCGGATGTCCGATTACACCGACCAATTTGGTTGATTGGGATATTTCCTTTACATCAGGCATTCAATTCTCACAAATAATTATTTTGTTATTTATCTAATTTGGACGATTTAACTTCGGGCTGATCTTTTGTCGATTCGTTACGTACGAAGGATTTCTTCAAATATTCCAATGCTTCAGTGTTTTTATTCTTCAAGAATTTTCTTTTTGCTTTCTCGTAATAGGCGCTGGCTTTTTCCGGTTTCAATTTTACACACATGTTGAATGAGTTAATGCTTTCAACCCAGTTCCCGGTTTCGGCATACATCTCAGCTAGCCTGTTCCATGCTGTAAAATTATTTTCATCAAGCCGGATAATTTTTTTACAACTTTGAATTGCGCTTTCGAGATTGCTCGTTGATTTATTTATGCTTACATGAATTTCCAATGCTTCAACTGATGCCGGGTCAACGGAAATTGCTTTGTTGATATCATCCAGCGCCAATAATTTCAGCC
>JAADIB010000298.1 GCA_013151565.1 Chlorobiota bacterium | reverse complement strand
GAAGTAGGTTATTGATGTGAGATATTTGGATTTTTGATATTTTCATTTAAAAGCATAAATATTTCCGGAATATTGTCATTTTCAAAACCACAATCTTCAACTAAGTCCCGAACGTATTGCTGGAAATCTTTTAATGTTGGTTGCCTTTTTAAGAAAAGCTTACTTTGTTTATTCATATTAGTCTGGAATTTGTTTCCTGTAAACATTTAATATATGAAAAGCAGGCAATATTGAAGGTATTCTCTTTCAATTTATGATGAAGTTGGCTACAAGTATTGAGTTTACTACTGTTTCGCCTAGTTTTTTGCTTCTACCATGTTTTTTTTATTAATCGTAATTCATTTATGCTCTATTGCTGTCAAATTCATATTGTTCACTTTTTTCAATTTAACTTCCTTACATTGCATGAGTTTTTGGTCAAAAATGACAATATTTTTTCCACTTAAATGTATTGAGCTGTTAAATCGAATGCCACTAGCACCTGTGAAAATATTGATAAATTCACAAATGAATTGAGTAGGTATATATTCAATTTCAGTATCATACCTTCTCATTGGTTTTGAGAGATCGCGGCTAATCATTTTTCTTAATAAGCTAGCCTTTATGGTTTCGTTAATTCTGGTTGGTTGAAAGAGTGGTGTATCTTCAGTGAAATCGACAATTTTAATTGAATTTAATTCTTCCTTTAATTGAAATCTGGCAACACTTAATTCATCCAAATATGAGGCGCGAACTTCATACAGCACAGTTTCAGGATTATCACTTAAATATAAATAGGGTATCCCTAATGGATTAGCCCGACCACCACTTACAAGTTGTGGTTTTGGACACATCATTTCATCTTTGCTAAACGCCATTAGACCGCTTTGGTGATGGACTCTTGCTCGAAACAAATCATCGGTTGGTTTTAGTTCAAATTGAGTATTAAAAAAACTATCCCATCCTAGTTCTTCTAAATAATCAATGTTAGAAATAAACCTTTTAGACCATTTTAATTCTTCCTTTAACGTTTCCCAGTGCATGAAATTCTCAACAATATCTTCGTTGTAATCAACGAGGTCTTCTGAGTTTGAAATACTTGTTGAAAGGTTGGGTAATATTTCATTAAGGATTTTTGCTGCAATACCATGGGAAGTAAAGAAGCTCCAATTACCTTGGATCTTTGATTTTAGAGATTCCCCATTTTTAGTAATATGAAAGTTATCTATCAATTCTTGGAAGAAGTCAAGCAACTCATTTATATCCATAAGATGGACATTGCCTGAATCACAAATCTTACAATCTCCACTTTTTTTTGAGGATAATATAAACCCTTTTAGTTCTTTGTCAGCAAAACAGTTCGGACAGACTTCCATACCTTTTATCTATTGCTTAAATACTCTTGAACAATCAAGATGTGATTTTTAATGGAAATTTTTTTTATCATACCTAACCCCGGATAATGTTCCTCATCAAAGTAGTTTTCTAATTCCTGAATTGCGGAGTTGGTAAGATGGTTCTCTCTACAATATGTAACGGCTTTATATGCAGCTTCAGCAAATTTTCCTTGTACATTAGCGATTGAATCATTACTATCAGAGGTAAAATGTCTAATCCAGATTTGATTCTGACCATTTAAATATGTAAGGTGTATTACAACTGCTCTAGGCGTACTACCACCATCGGTGAATTCATTAGATAAAACAGTATAGTCAGAGAAACCTCTAAATCCTTCTTTCTCGTAATAAAGGTGTTCCTCAGAAAATCTGTGTTCAGCAATATCTAGGAAATCACTATTACGTGCTTGTTTTTCAAAAAAGTTATCTAATCGGATGTAATTCTTATTCAGCCCTCTAAGAAATCGGTTTAGTGCTCTATTTCTTCCAGGGTCTTCAACATTTATTGAACTGATTTCCGGTTGTCGTACTAAGTCTAAAAAATCATTGTCATCCGCACTTACATCGTTTTGACAGATTAACATGCAATTGCCTAAATTGTAATCGTTGATACTTTGGTGAATATAATTTGCATTATTGCGATAATGAAAGGCAGGTATTAAAACTTCTTCATCTTGATGGGTTAAAAATTCCAAAAAATTATTATCGTCTCCAGCCAATTCTCCCACAGCAGGATTCAGTATTAAATATGCTTGCTGTTCTTTTTGTTGAAAAACTCTACATGCAAGGTTGAGATTGTTTTGTGATTCTTTTACAGGTTCTAATATTGGCATAATATAACCCTGAGTAATCCCTTCATTGGCTAATTCACGTAACGCAATAAGTTCAAACTGCCTTGCTCTTAATAATGGGTAATACATATGTTAGGCATTTAATGGTGATTTAACATTATCTATCAGGTTTTTCATTGCTGATTTGTTCAATTTAAGTGCTAAACTAAGTTGGTTAAATATTTTGTAATATCGACTTGATAGCACATTCTCAAAACTTCTCTTTTTCATTTGTTCAATGAAGTGTTTATTTAATTCGTGATTTGGAATCTGCCTTATAATATTACTGCATATACTGAATTGGTTGAAACTTGTCATTTTAGGAAGTCCGTCAAAATATGATCTAACAATTGCCTTGTATTCATGCGTATGAAGGATATGCATAATAGTCGCAGCATCTATTTCTTTGTCGTTTATTGCATCACGATGAAGCATGAACTTTTGTGTCTGGCTTCTTTTATAAGTTATTATTCCTATTCTGGAATCATATTTTTCAAATAAATGTAACTTGGTTTCGGGTATAATAAGAAATATTTGATTAAACACTTTTCGATAATTCTCAAGTTGCAATTTCAAACGGCTATCAGTATCATATTCCGTCTTAATCTCAAATACTTTAGAATTACCATTAAACATGGCTAAGTCTGCAATTGCGCTGCCCACTCGGTACTCACTGTATACTTTTGAATTAGATTGTCCAAGTTCCTGAATCAACCATTCAGTTAAAAATGAATTTTTTAATACATACTCGTTTTGGTAATATTTTTCTAAAATAGAGTAAACATACTTTAAGTAGTCATAATAGGTGGTATTTGAAAAACTTTTCCAATGTCTATCATATCTTTCAATTTTGTAATTTACTGAGGAAAAATCATTTTTCATCCATAATTTTACCTCACTCCTTAGAAACAAGGATGAATAATCACGTAATTGATCCTGACTGTATGATGTTTTATTCTCCACAACTTTAGATTAATTCATTATTACAAAATTAACTTTTTTTTAATCCATCAGCATAATAATATATTTGAAATTTATTTGTCAATTTCATTAA
>JAADIB010000366.1 GCA_013151565.1 Chlorobiota bacterium | reverse complement strand
ACAGAGCCGGAAGAAATATTAAGATTGGAATTCCTAATTGCCTGTGCAATATCATTTATCGAAAGTTTATACCTGATCAAATCCTCGGGAGTAACTTCAACGGAAATCTCTCTGCGCGGCAAACCCCATATTTTTATGTTGGATATTTTCCCGGTTCTAAGTAGATCGTCTCGGAATTCCTCAACAATTGTTTTAAGAGTAAAAAGATCATCCGGACCATTGATACTCAACATTATTGCCCTGTTCCACATAGTAGATTGATAAACGATCGGCTTCTCTGCATCTGTAGGATAAGAACTTATCGAGTTAACAGAGTTTTTAATATTCTGCATTACTTTGTCAATATCATAATCAGGATTTACCCTTACCGAGACTGAGCCATAATTATCTTGCGATGTTGAAACGATCTTATCAATTCCTTCCAATCCTCTAAGATTTTCTTCGATCTTTGTTACGATTCCTTCTTCAACTTCAATAGCGGATGCGCCCGGATAAGGAACATCGACTTCAATATTCTCGATCTCCAGTTTCGGATCTAGTCTTTTATTCAGATTGAATAACGCAAAAATTCCACCGACACAGATTACTAACATTATCCAATTAGTTATAACTGAATGCTTTAAAAAATAATTTAGAAACGACTTTAGCATAAAATATCCTTGATAATCTTAATTTATGTTATTGGATTGGTCATTGGAGTCAGAAACAGCAACTTTTTCATCCTTCGGTTCTGGATCATTGATTGAACTGATCCTCATCCCAACAAGGGGTTTCTGCAGAATAGTTGAAACAAGTTCACTGTTCTCTGGAATTGAACGGGAAATAATTGCATGATCCTGCTGATAAGTAAGTATATCTACATTTTCCCTTCCTAATTTGCCATCCTTAATAACGAAAACATTTCCTTCGCTATCAATCAGATGCCTCGGGATAATTGTAACGTCAGCTAATTTTTTACCGGTGATCTCAGCCTCAACATAGTTGCCCGGCAGAAAATCTGAAGCCAGCGATCTATTGACAAAGGAAACATAAACATTGATAGTCTGTGTAGTTCGTTCAAGGTTGATATCTTTTCTATATATTCTACCTTCTATGAATTTACTTTTATCCTTTTGCGAATATATTTTAACTCTTGGAGGAGTGCCGAAATTTATCAAGTTCACTTCGTCAACTAACAAAGGAATTGCGATCTCAAGATTTTTCGCATCAATAAGTGTAAATAGTCTTTGCCCGCGAGTTACATAACTGTTCTCAATCAATTCGGAATTACTGATATATCCGTCAAACGGAGCAGCAATATTGTACTTTGAAAGTAATATCTCTTGATTTTTTACCTTATAGTACTTGCTGAAAACATTCCTTGAACTTGCTTTTATCTTTTCTCTTGTATCGGTTGTTTGAGGAAGTTCCGGTGTTTCTTTGACAATATCCAGCGAATTAAAATATGAATACCACTTTTTATATTGTTCATCATTATTTTCATTTTTCAACTCAGGCAGCATGGAAGCAACACTATTCATAAAATCTGAACGGAATGAATAAAGGTCGTTCTTAACTTCGCGAGAATCAATTTTTAATATTATCTCACCTTTTTTGTAATATGTCCCGTTTTTCGCGTTATTCTTTGCATATAGAACTTTACCGGTTGCTTCTGATACAACATCCAAACTTTGTTTCGATTTTACAATACCGTTCCCTTTAACACTCAGAGTAAAATCATCGTAGATAACTTTTTTTGTTTCAACTTTTCTAATATTTACAACTTCTTTTCTCTTGTTGCTTGTTTTATTGGTCGATGTCAAATACATCATTCCTAAAAATCCGAATGCAATTATTGTTATAGTTATGATTATTTTTTTCATAGTACCTTTTTTCATTGTTTTATTACTCGATTTGTTGATTGTTTAGACGCATAAACATCCCAATAGGTTACATGATCCAATTTTATTTTTCCAATTTACTGCCCATTATCAGAAAAATGTTATTCAAAATTATTTAGATTTATGATTTTGTTGAACCAGATGGAAAGAGATCAAACTTTTGATCATGCACTATTACAAATATACAAAAATCGCATTTGTATATTTTGATTGACTTATCCTAATAATAGAATCCCGATTATTACCTTGTTATATTTTATAAGTATAAGTAATTTGCAATTATAAAGCAGTACAAACATATTCTATTATTAAACCAGGGGGGTAAAATGATTTCTAATCAATTAATCAAACTTATAGTAATTTCAATTCTTTTTTCTACAATTCTAAATGCACAAGTCGATTCTTCTGAGACAAACCAAGGAATAAATATTAATTTCTTCAATGGTTATGCTGTCTCTTACAAGTGGAATACATCCAATAATCTAAGTTATAGAATTTATTTGACTCTTAGTTCTTCATTGTTATCAGAAGAAACCGAAAGTAATTGGAACAGTAGCGATCCAAATAGTACAGATCAAACTACTGAAGGTGATAGTGATCAAAAATTCTTTGGTACAAGTCTATCATTTCAATTCCTATTTAGGATTTGGTCGAATAATACATTTACAACTTATGCCGGTATTGGTCCCTATTTAAGTTATAGTCATAATTTTAATAAATCTGAAAATACTAGGAATCCTAATTATTACCATAGTAAATCAAACTTCACAGCAAATGGCTACGGCGCTGGTTTAATTTCTCTTTTTGGAGTAGAAGCGTTCTTAACGAATAGTATTAGTTTATATACCGAGATGCACCTTACCGGAGGAAAAACTTGGTCATCTCATACCGATAATTGGACATCTAATAATAATAAGTACGAAGCAAGTAGTACTCTAACAAAAACCGGCTGGAATGCAAGCTTTCAATTAGTTAAAATTGGATTGGGACTGTACTTTTAGAAAAGTATAGAGGGGACTTTGCATAACTTAAAGATTACTGATATTTAATTTTTTAATAGCAGTATTTATGCACAGTTGGAAAACCGATGCATTCCCAATCCCACGTAAAGAAATTGAAACTTCATCGGCTAACATGCACATCATACCGGCAAATGAGCAAGTTGAAGATGAACTTGATGATATCCTGGTTGGTGAGATAATTCTGTTTAAAGATTATCTAGTTAAAATTATAACCGATGATAGTTTCCGATGGCAAAGTTCGTTAACGAGAAATGATACCGGCGGTGGCGCTTGTGAAGTTGTCTGGGTTGAAAAACTACTCCGTTTGAAATAACTCATTATTGAACACAGATAACACCGATCTAAGAGATCATCACTGATAATGCTTCTTTAGCTTACT
>JAADIB010000008.1 GCA_013151565.1 Chlorobiota bacterium | reverse complement strand
TGCTCTTTCATATCTAACAGCTTACTTACGATTGTTTCATTTTCAATTATCTCAACATCAGATTGATGTAACATGTAAACATCAATGTAATCAGATTGAAGTTCAGTAAGACTTTCACTCAAGGATCTTTCGATAATATCTTTTAATTTTTCTGCATCAGGTAACTTTCCTAATTTATTACGAAAGGGTTTGCACTTTGTACAGATTACAACTTGATTACGTCTATCTCTAAAAGCTCGTCCTATGATCGATTCACTTTCTCCATACATCCGCGCTGTATCAAAGAAATTGATTCCACTGTCGATAGCTGAATGCAGTAAGCGAATTGCTTCCGATTCAGAGAGCATATCAGCCTTATCTTTTACTCCGATTCCATAAGGCATACCGATTTCAACTCCGCCGAAAGCAATTTCCGAAACTTGAATATCGGTTCTGCCTAATGTTCTTTGATTCATTTTTTATTCCAAGTTTCTCGGTAAAGTTCGCTGGAATATTTATATCTTGAGTTCGAGTGTATCATATCATTTTTTAGTTTTTTATTCAGCTGCTATCATGACCAGAAATTATTTTCTGCATCAGAGTTTAAATAGTTTTGCTGCATTGTTGTAAAAAATATTCTGGATATCATCTTCTCTAACATTACAAAAACGAGCTGCATGAAAGAGAGCCCTTAGATTTTCATATATGGCAAATGTAGCTCTGCTTTCCAATCCACCATCTCGCTCAATTAAATTAGGAGTTACAACATGCCAGCTCATTCCAAGCCGAATGTAATTACCTCTAAATGCAGACGCATCTACTAGGTCAGAGCCATAAATAATACGGGAAAGATCATACCGTGAAAATAGTTCAAGGAAAACACCAATATCACAGACTGCTGAGGTATCAATCCATAAATTTTCTGCGACTGGTAATGCATCCAATGTGGCAGCCATGTTTGGAGCAATGAAATTACGTCCGCAATGAGCAAGTATGAATTGGGCTTTTGGATATTGATCTATCAATCTGGAAATATCTTCTAAATTCTCCGGGTCTGCCATTCCCCTAGGTTTCGATACATGCAGAGTTATTGAAAGTCCATGTTCATTTGCAAGGTTCAACTGTTCTTCGGTAATGTAATCAGTAATTCTTGCATTTTGTTTGTCCTCAACCAAAGCATGGAGAAGGTAAGGTTTTAAGCCTGCTGGTTTCAATGTATCGATATCATTTTCCAAATTTTCAAGAGACATTTTTGGTGAGATCATTAAAGAAAAACGATTCTTCTCATTAGTTATACTTTGCGCTACAAATTTGTTCTCCGCATCAAGATCACATTTATCAACAGGCGATCCCATTATTAGTCCGGTAACCTCTAAATCTGGTAAAAAGGTCGTCCAACTATCTTCCAGTTCATTCATACTAACATCATTAGAAAAATTGTACAAACCATCCGCATCAGAAAGGTACTCGTGTAATTCTCTTTTACATAAATGTGTATGTGCATCGAATATTTTTTCTGGTAGATAAAGACGAATTTCGTTATTGTAAATAAGAATATCGTCAGCGTTTCGTTTTTGTTCAATCATAATTTAATTATAAAACTAGTTATCAATTGCTTTGCTCTGCTCAATGGGAATAAGACTTAAGATAACACTTACAATCACACCAACACTAAATGAAATAGGAATGATCCAAAGAAATGATATATCAACTGAAAATAACTCATATGAAAAACTAACCATAATTGCAGCAATACCACTTGAGAGTGTGCCAATAAAAGTAGCGTTTGGTTTTGCAATACGAACAAACATTGCCATAAAAAATGGGACAAAAAGAGGCGCTGTTAATAGGTTAACAGTCTTATAGGATAATTCCAGCAGGTTACCTTTAACATTGCCGATGACCAAGCTTAACAGAACAATAATAATTCCGATAATGAAAGATATAATTGTAGCCAGTTTGATCTTTTTAGCTTCACTTAAGGTTTTATTTTGAAGACGAAGAATAAAATCATTGACAATAGATAACGCAGATGAATTAATGCCTGATGAAAGGCTTGACATTGCTGCCGCAAGTAATCCAGCCAGCACAAGTCCAGAAAAACCTGTTGGAAGACCAATTGCAATAAATCGTGGGAACAATGTATCTGCTCCATCAATAATAGATGTTCCGGCTGCTAAAAACCCATTGTCCATCTTAGCATATGCAAAAAGACTGAGACCTAAAACAATCAGTAATAAATCAACCAGAATACCGATTACTATATTGCTAAGATACATACGACGTGCTGCTTTAACATCCTTCGTAGCTAAATAACGCTGAATAGCCATTTGATCGGAGCCGGCTGTACAGACATACCATCCAAATGTAGAAATAAACACCGTTAAAAAACTCACACGAACATCGGTATCAAAAAAGACCCAGCCTGACCAGTGCCCAGGCCATTTAGATGGAATAATGTCAGAAACACTTTCCAATTGATTAAAGATTAAGATGATAGCCAGAATGGTACCGCCGAATAAAACAAATGACTGTACTACGTCCGTTAAAACTACACCCCGCAAACCGCCGCTCGAAGTATAAATTATCGTGATAATTCCCATTACAATGCTCACAATTAAGGCATTCTGTTCCGACCATCCCATAATTGGGACAATTATTTTTTCTGCTACCATGTATATAATTACGGACATCCAGAGAAAACGCATAATTAAGAAATAGATTGCAGCGAGAAGACGATTCTTTAAGCCCAGCTTGGTTTCAAGCAATTCATAAGCACTAGTAACTTTAAGTTTCATCATGAAGGGAATGAAAAAATAAGCAACTACAAAGTATACAAACGGCAGTGCTAAAATCAACAAAAATATCATTGGACCATGTTTGATCATTTCTCCCGGTAATGAAAGATAGGTTATGGCGCTGAACATGGTTGCAAAAAGAGAAATACCAACCTTCCACGATTTCATTCCTCGCCCGCCTAGCATATAGTCATCCGCGCTTTTATTCTTACGAGAGTAGTAAAAACCTACGGCTAGCATTCCTATTCCATAAGCAATTATTATAATCCAATCCAAGCTGGTTAATGTGAATTTATCAATGTTCATTTAATTTTCCTATGTTCTATTTTAATTGCTGCTCCAACTTGTTCAATTGCTTCCATGTGGTGTTGGCGAAATTCTTCTATTGTTGGTCTCCATGGTGTTTGTAGAAAACCAAACAAGTGCTGTTCCTGAATTTGTTTTGTGCAATGATCAACTGTCATTCCGAAATTTACTTTATTGGAATGATTGCTTGCAGTGGGGATTTGATCA
>JAADIB010000457.1 GCA_013151565.1 Chlorobiota bacterium | reverse complement strand
CTTTTTTCAGAAGTCTATAGTCTCTATCAATCGGATATTCTCTTACTCTCGGTATCGGGTTGCTCTGTGTAACATAGGCTTTTCGCGAAACAACATCCCATCCGTCTTGAGCTTCTTTAAAATAAGGTTTCATTTGGAGGGCATTGCTAAATCTTTTTTTGGCGCTGCGATATTTTCCGTTCCACATTAAGAAATAGCCATATCTGCTTTGCAGCCGCCAATCATCGGGATATTTATCCGCATATTCTTTTAATATCTTCTCTCCTTTTCTGATATGATTATTCTTTGCCAATATTTCAGCATATCTTAAAATTTCATCCGGTGAAGTTTCCGGCACTTTTGATAAATATTTGTCGTAGTACTTTTCGGCTTTCGGATAATCTTCCATCTGTTTATATGCTTTGCCGATAGCAAGATAATTTCCCGAAGCAGACGGATCTATTGCCAGTTCTCTTTCGTGACCTTTAATTTTCTCCTGCAGGTTATTATTCAGAATAGCTTTCGACTTAGCAAGATTGCTTTGCAGCACTTGATTTGTCGGATCAAGTTTAGTAGCTTTTTCCCAATCCAATACCGCCTTGTAATACTGACCGGTATTGTCATAACATTCCGCTCTAAGAGCATATCCTTCCGCACGTCTTGGTTCTGCTGAAATATAGTTGTTCAGTAGATCAATTGCTTCGCTGTATTTGCCTTCTTCCATTTGGACTTTTGCCGCGGATATAATTCCACTTTCTTGAGAAAGTATAATATTACTTCCAACTAAAATTAATATGAACAAAGAAGCAACAAATTTCATAAATGATTGGTTGTTTTTCTTATCGGTTAATATTTTATTTTCTGTTCTAGTCATTCTCTCATCAAAATTGGAAATAGATAAAGGGTTGAAGATCCGCATACTGCACTTGAACAACACTCCAAATAACAACTGCGAGTATCAGAGCCTGTACAACAAGAGGCATTCCTTCCAGAACACTAACACTTTTGTCTAAAAGCGAACCTGGTAAAAAGTGAAACAGAAATCCAAATGCTATAAGTATAAAAGTCGGGGTATAACCAGCAATAAATTGTGAAAAAACTTCCGGCTTAAAAAAGAAAAACATCTGGTTCAAAATGTTCAAAGCCGTTTCAAAACTATCGGCTCTGAAAAACAAAAATGAGAAAGCAACCAAATTGAATGTTATAAATATCTGCCCGAAGCCCAAGAGTTTCGTATCTGCCAATTTGAGTTTATTAAAAATGTTATTCTTCGATTTACGCGTGAGCAAACCGATTGACATATATACGCCATGCAGTAAACCCCATACTATAAAAGCCCAGTTTGCACCATGCCAAAGACCAATTAGAGTAAATGTAATAATTAGCGAAGCAATATTGCCTGCCACTCTCCAATTTCTAAAATTAATTTGTAACGGACGGAATACATAATCCAGCAACCAGCTTGATAGCGATATGTGCCATCGTCTCCAAAAATCCGCAATACTTTTTGCTTTAAATGGATAATTAAAATTTTCCATTAGCTTGAAACCAAGCAGCAATGCAATTCCAATTGCAATATCGGAGTAACCGGAGAAATCCGCATAAAGCTGAAGTGTATACCCGTAAACAGCAAGCAGGTTTTCAACTCCGGTGAATCTTAATGGAACTTCGAAAACACGATCGACAAAATTTAGACCGATATAATCGGCAATCATTATTTTCTTCACAAGCCCCATCATTATCAGCATTAAGCCCATTGCAATATCTCTGCGAGTGATATTATAATCTTGCTGAACTTGCGGCAGAAATTTTGAAGCCCGATCAATTGGTCCGGCAAGAATATTTGGGAAGAAGAACACGAACAAACTAAAGTCACGAAAGCTTTTTGTCGGCTTCATCATCTCTAAGTAAATATCAATCACATAACTGAGCGATTTGAAAGTATAAAAAGATATTCCTATTGGAAGGATAATATCAACAGGGTCAAATGAACCACTTTGAATATTGCCTACAATTTCAACAAAGAAATTCGTGTATTTGAAATAACCAAGAATGCCCAAGTTAAAGATCAACGATAAAACAAGAATCATCCGCTTCTTGCTTTGTTCAGTTGCATCTCCCATCCATTTGCCAAATTGAAAATTAGCTGCTGCGTTGAGTATCAAAAGGAGGAAGAACAAACCGCTAGCTTTATAATAGAAGTAAAGAGAGAAGACTATCAGCAAAAGTATTCTTGCATTTTTCGAGTTGGCAAACAGTCTGTAGAAAAGCAGGAGAAAGAAAAACAAAAATAGAAATAACCCGGAGCCGAACATTAATGGATCGTTCGGGCTAAAGCTTAATAAGGATGATATTTTTTGAAAATCTAGATCGAACATTTTAATTCTGCTCTATTTCTGTCCCGTTGTTTTTGAATCGACTAACTTTTGAAGATCGCCAATGTTTTTACATTTCAATATTTCGAGTCCCTTAAAACGAACTCCATAATCTTTCTCTATTGCAACAATTATATTTGCATGATTAAGCGAATCCCATCCCGGAACTTCGTTTGCTTCGGTGTTTTCATCCATTTCAACAAGCTCTACGCCCAAGTTCAATTCATTACATATAATTTTTTTAAGTCTTTCCGATATCATCTGTTGCTCCAAACATTCCTATCAATATTGTCCATAATTCTCTGTTTGTTAGTTTTTCTGCTCGGTTTGCCGGATGAACTT
Source organism: Chlorobiota bacterium (assembly GCA_013151565.1). Classification (GTDB taxonomy): domain Bacteria; phylum Bacteroidota; class Ignavibacteria; order Ignavibacteriales; family Melioribacteraceae; genus SZUA-22. Next base: position 3,792 of record JAADIB010000457.1, on the reverse strand, counting down.
TTTATCAGCCATCTCGGCGGAACCAGATAAACATTCTGAATATTCACATCTATCGACATTCCTGCTTTAACAATATCCATACTTAATTTTCTTAGCTCAATTTCATTATCAAATTTCGTCTCAGCTATAACACTTATCTGCTCGGTTCCAAGCTCTTCATCTTCTTCTCCAAAAGCAACTACTCTACCCGGGATAACGTTTTCAATTTTACCTACTGCGTCTTCTATATCCTCAGGATAGATGTTGTTACCGGCGACAATTATTATATCTTTAATCCGTCCAATTACATAAAGCTCGTCTTTATATATAAATCCCAAATCGCCTGTGTAGAACCAGCCTTTGTCGTCGAGTACTTCGGCAGTTTTTCCCGGGTAATTTCTGTATCCTTGGAACATTGAAACAGACTTAACAGCAATTTCTCTAACTCTATCTTCCGAAACCTCTTCTCGTCTATCGTTTACGATTTTTATCTCACAATCATTAATTGGTTTTCCCGATGAGACACCAATTGATTTTTTTTCGTTCTCTGTTATTTCAACAAAGCCTCGTGATAATTCATTTCTGTCAACCATAATTTCAGTTGCTCTTTTCTCCGGTTCACTTTGCGTAATTGCTAAAGTTGTTTCTGCCATTGCATACATTGTTGTAAGCGCGTTCTCATTGAGTCCATAATTGCTAAATTTCTTGTGAAACTTCTCATGGCTATCCGCCCTTATTTTTTCACTGCAATTAACTACCATTCTTAAACTGCCTAAAGAAACTTTTTCAAGTTCATCTTCTTTGATCTTATCTGCCATTAAATTGTAAGCGAAATTAGGCAACCAAGTTAACGTTGCTTTTTCCTTTGAGATAACATCAAGCAAAATCGATGGTGCCAAAACCCATTCAAACGGATCGATCTGGATTGTTGTAATACCCGAAGCAAGCGGTAGATGAAATGCAGCGATCAAGCCCATATCATGATAAAGAGGCAGCCAACTTGCTGCGATATCATTGTCCGATAGCTGAATTGCTTTCCCATAATTGTTAACATGATCGAGTACTGCCTTATGCGTAAGAACTATAGGTTTCTGTAATCCTGTTGTACCAGATGAATGCTGCAGCAGCACCGGGTCATTTTCATTTGTTGAATTTCTTATTTCTTCTAATTCCTCAAGTTCTTTTGCATTGATATTCTCTTTAAGTTCCCACTCCAAGGGAAAGAACAAACCGGAGTTAACTTTACCGCGATATACTATTAGCGGTTTTATGATTCTTTCAAGTTCTCTTTCGGCAAATATCCAGTTCAGTCCAGACCGTTCGGACATCCCGATCAATCCTTGCTGAAATTTCTCATGGTGCAAGCGGGGATTCGGATATGCCAATACCGCTGGTAAAGCTCCGATTCCCACAATGCCCAGATAGAGCGGATAGAATTGCGGATTGTGTCTAATTATCAATGCGCACACATCACCCTTTTTTACACCAAGCTGTTTAAGCCGTTCGGAATACTTGTTTGCTGATTTTAACAATTGCCCATAGCTCCAGCGATAATTTCGTCCGGTCGCACTCCAATGAATTACAGCATCTTTCATTGGCTGAGTGCGAGCAAAGTATTCCCATCTGCTCCAAAGTGTTTTGCTTTCGTTATCAATTAAATTGAACATGATTAATTCTTTGTATCCATAATTGTTTTAAAAAGCATTTCCGCTTCTTCCTTCGTTCCCAAGGTGTTGAAGTGAATATAGTCGCTGTAAGCCAATGGAGGATTAGCGTTTACCCAATCTGCCATTGAGTTTTCTCCGCCCATCGCTTCGTATAAATTCCAAAATGCGATGCCGGTTTTTTCCGCAATTCTTTTCTGAGTCCGAACCAATTTTTTAATTGCCGGGTCGGTTATAAAATCCTTCTTTCTCTTGATACATTTATCGTGAACTCCAATTAAGAGAAAACTCGTTTGGGGGAAAAGCTCTTTAAACTCGTTAATCACTTTAATCATATCTTCTTCATACTTGCTGAAGTTGGTTTTTCTTCCGTTCAGAATATTTAATCCGAACTCAAAAATCACTAATTTATAGTTAAACAGTGAGTCAAATCCTTTTAGATTTTCCCGTGGGATTTTTTTTAAGTCAACACCGGAGTTTCCCCGAAGCGGGAAATTATCAATATATACACCGGTTTTACTTTCTAAGCTAACTCCATAAAAGTAAGCTGATTTTTCAACAGGGAAAGCCAATTTTAAACTTGTCGAATATTTTCGTTCTATTACTAAGTCTTTTATCCCTTTGCCGGTAGTAAGCGGAATAGATTTTTCCGCCGCATTATTTAATGAATACTTTATAAAGGAATTAGCTTTTGCATTACTGTAGAACACTCTGGCAACATCAAAACTCCTAACGGTTCTGAATTTCGGTACGGCTTCATATTTCACCCAGCTTCCATCGGAATTTAGAAAAGCTTTGCCCGCTATTCCAACGGGGATGTTATCCTGATTGCTGCCGGTTATTGAAGCCGTTGTCCAATCATCTGAAAATCTGATCTTTGTCGTCTCTCTAAAATTGATATCTTCCGATGTGATAGGAACAAATCCAACACCTTTCCCGCCAAATTTTTGCTGGAATTTATTGCGGAGATATGATGTTACCAAATCACCTTCCAACGCGGAATCACCAAAATGTGCAACTCTTATTTGTGATTTTTTGGAATTGTTCAACGCATCGAAAAAATATTTTAACTGTTCTAGATTTCCTTCAAGCGGATGATTCTTAAAAGTGGGTTGGTTATAAGTTTTTATGCTCTCAAATTTTTCATACTCATTTTCGATAAAAGAAATCACATCATTAGAAAAATCTAAAGATGCACTCAGCGGGGCTGATGCTAAATTTATGTTTCCATCATTATCATCAAAACTTTGAAGGGAATCCTGTGTGCTTTCATCTTCTTCAAATTCTTCTATTTTATCGAATCGCAGATCTTCCAATATATCTACTTTCTTGATCTCAATACCGAATATCGTTATCCCGTCCGGTAGGTATGACATACCGATCAAAAAGACAATTGCAAGCCCAATTATTATTGCAGGTCTATTGATCGATTTTATTTCTTTCATAGTATTTAATATCTTTGTTTTGTTGCTTAATACAATGATTTTTAAACATATTAAGCAAAATCTGTTTAATTAGGCAATAAGTCAAATACTATTCCAAAAGAGACACTAATAATATATTTGAATTTAAGCTAAAATAAACATTTTCTTGTGGTAAAAGAAAGTTTTATTGGCTCATAATGAGATTTCTGTATATTATTTGGTTTTTTTAATCAATTAAAAATAGCATTATTCTTTGATTTCATCATACTTTCTTATATTTTGCCTTTCAATAAAATTCTTAAATTGAGTAAAATATGGCTTTTTATATCGGACTGGACGGGGGCGGAACTAAGACAAAATGTGTGATTGTTGACAATCAAATGAATGTTCTTTCTGAGCTTGTCGGAGGACCGTCGAACTTTCTTGTCTTTGGTGTTGACGAAGTAACAGAATCGCTTTTCAACTTAATTACCGATTCGATAAAGCAAGCCGGTATAAACACTTCCGAGATCGATTCAGTTTTACTCGGTACTGCTGGCGCCGGAAGAAGGGAAGATGCGGAAAGACTGGAGAAAAGTTTTATTCAAAAGGTAACTGAAGTTAATCTTCCTATCAAAAAATTTGTTGTAGAAAGTGATGCGCGAATAGCTTTAGAGGGAGCCTTCTCCGGGAAATCCGGAAGTATCCTAATTGCCGGAACTGGATCAATAATGTTTGGAAAAGAT
>JAADIB010000168.1 GCA_013151565.1 Chlorobiota bacterium | reverse complement strand
ATATTTAGCATATTTTTCTCCTTTTTCTATTGCCCAAATAACATTTCCATAGTCAAAATGCCAGTATTCCTTAGGATCAACTACAAAATCTTCTTTATCAAAGAGACTTATAAGTAATTCTCTGTTCTTTCTTACTTGTTGCGTAATATCGGGATGGAACGGATAGCAAGTTTTATTAAGTTCTAAATGTAGTCCGTCATTATTTCCAAAGTCCATTACACAATCTTTTTTCAAATCATATATTAAAGCATCTACAGCCCCGCCGGTTGAGTGCATTGATTCCTCTTCCGGAGCAATGAAATAAGAAACTATATTACTTATTTCTTCTAATGATTTATTAGGACACTCTTTTTTTATAATTTTAACCCTTCTGTCCCGTAAAAGTTTTTGATGTGCAAACGATCTCCATACAGAACGAATAATCAGTACTTTAGCTTGCTTGTCTAAAATTTTGCTTATTCGGCCTATTTTTTCATAGACAGCTTTTCTGACCAGATATTTATAATCTTTTTTAACAGATGGTTCAAACATTAAATTAAACCCGGATTCTTTCAGACTGATTAATGGAGAATTGTCATCTTTAATGCTAATAGTTGGGATAAGTTGCTTTTGGAAACGGTCTAATCGTTCAACTAATTCGCAATATACTTTTGCAGTCATAAGTTAATTATATTTTTTATTTATATATGGAGAGGTCATTGCTGAGAGTAAAGCCCCGTAATTCAGCTTAAATTCAACAGTATTGCCCACTCTTAAATCTGTCTGTTTGGCATCAATGATGATATGGTCGCTACTTGCTCCAAGGATATCAATATCTAACATAGGAGTCAGTCCTGAAACCAAAACATCTTGTAATCCAACGCCGAGTATAGCCCTTCTAATTAAACCATGATCAAGAAATTTTGGCGTATTTCCAAATGCATCCTGATAAACATCACCATAAGGTAACGAAGGCTTTATTTTTGATTCAATAACTTCTACAATCAAAGTAAAGGCATTTGTAAATAAACCCGGTATGGGTTTTCTTTCAAGAGTTTCACAGCCTAAAAATATGGATTCACCAAGTCTTAAATTATTGATTTCCCCGACATCCTTCGTTGACATAAACCAATCATAATTGGCTGAATTTCCCCCGGAAACAAACTCTAATTTTAATTTAAACTTATCTTCAATATTTTGGGCAATTGAGGACAAATACCCCATTTTTTTATCATCTGGCTTAATGCCTCCAAAACAAGCCAAGTTTGTTCCGATACCGGCAAGTTCAATTCCTTTTAATCCGATAACCTCATTAACGGTTTTTTCCAACTCTGAGGGCATAATTCCTTCTCTTAAATCTCCCAACTCCACCATTAATATAATTTTATGTGTGGCATCTTGCTTTACAGCATATTTTGAAAGTTCTTTGATTACAGAAAGCTCTGAATTAAGACTAATTCCGGCATAGGATACAACATCTTTGGCTTGACTATAAATCGTTCTTAGTAAGAGAAATTGTGCTCGTATGCCTGCATCAACCATTTTCTTGATATTAGCAATTCTTGAATCAGCAAGAATATTTATTCCGCTTTTTATCAGAGCATTCGCAACCTTAGTATCTCCGCAAACTACTTTTGTAACTCCGATTACATCAATACCTTTTGAAGCATAAAGTTCTTTCAATCTTTTTGCATTATGGGCAATTTTTTCAAGACTTATTTCTATTCTTGGCGTTATCATATCAACCATATTCATTTTAGTAACGCAGGAAATACTTCACATATTTTTTTAATAAGTTTATCGCAGCCATACTTTAAAACATCAGTAGTAGGCAATTTGTATTTACCCTCATACTCTACTATTGTATTTTCAACCTCATTGTCTGTCATATCTTCATGATTGAGTGTAATGGCAATTACTTTTGATTTTGAAAACAGCTCATTAAGCTTAATTTCACTTTCTAATGTTGGCATTGGTATGTTGGGATAATCACAATAATTCTTTCTTTTGGGTGGATGTTGAATAATTATAGCATTAGGCAATGCTCCCCGAAGAATTGCACTTGATGATGTAAATGCAGGATGACTCAAAGCACCTTGTCCTTCAACTATAATTATATCAGGCTGTTCTGTAGTAACTGCATTCATAATTGCATTTTCAACTTCTCCTGTTGCAAAGCCCGAAGTTAAAACATCCAAAGCGATACCATATTTTGCACCTTGAAGTAAGCCTGTTTGTCCAGTTGTTATAAAAATTGTTTTTAAACCCTGTTTTTTCAAATACTCAACAAGTAATCTAGCAGTAGTTCTTTTCCCTACAGCACAATCTGTTCCTGCTACAAGTATTACTGGAGTTCTAATTTCTAAAATGCGCCCTGTGAATATATGGAGTTTATTTCTTGGTGGAGCTTTCCTAATATCATAAATTCGGACACCATATTCACTTGCTTTTTGCAAAAATTCATCATCATCTGTAAAAAATTCCGGCAGGCCATTTACAATATTCATTCCTTTTTCCATGGCGGCAATGATTATCGCCCTTTGTTCTTTATCAAGGAATGAAGTAAGCGGTGCAATACCATAAATGAAATATTTAGGAACAGAACTTAATTTATCCAATGCATCATCAATACTTCGGAATATAGGGATGCCTTTTTTAATACCATCAAGATATTCTCCTGCGTCAAGCCCTTCCTTTGTACTGTCTATAATACCAACGATTTTATATATATTCGAGTATCTGACAAGACCATTTGCAACTTTACCATCTATCTTTCCAAATTCATTTTCACTATATACTAATGCTTTATTTTTCATGATTTATCTCTTTAACTTAATATCTCTGTTTTAATTTGCACATACTACGGGCAACAGTAACAAAACGACATTAAACAATGTTTCAATCCTTGTTGTAATGGAATTCGGTCTTAAAGAACGGCCCGCGGCTATGGTGCGTGCCGCTTATTATTGTTTAATTTTCGTGTTTACAAATATTTATTATCAAGGTTTAAATTCTTTTACCCAACAAATTGCGGCATGCACTATGAGCCGCTGTTATGCTGCGTATATCATCTATCATAGTGATATTCACAACTATATATCAATATCTCCTGGTCGAAAACTTGGTACACAAGTCTGTGTTCTCTGTCAATTCGACGTGACCAAAAGCCGGCTAAATCATATTTTAATGGTTCTGGCTTTCCAATTCCCTGATAAGGGGTTCGTTGAATGTCTTTTATCAGTTGATTAATCCTTTTCAATATCTTTTTGTCTTCTTTCTGCCATGAAAGATAGTCTTCCCATGAATTTTTTGAAAAAGTAATC
>JAADIB010000198.1 GCA_013151565.1 Chlorobiota bacterium | reverse complement strand
CATATTTGTTACATAGTGCAGGCTAGAGACAGGTATTTAGCTTTAAAAAGAATTGTTGATTATCATCCCGACATTTATGGTATTGTTTTCTGCCGCACACGAAGAGAAACACAGGAAGTTGCCGATAAACTGATGGAGGACGGATATAACGCCGATGCGCTTCACGGAGATCTATCTCAGGCACAGCGCGATGTTGTGATGAATAAGTTCAGAATTAAGCATCTTAGTTTGCTTGTTGCAACCGATGTTGCTGCCCGCGGTTTAGATGTTAATGATCTGACACATATTATAAATTATAACCTGCCTGACGAATTGGATATTTATACTCACAGAAGCGGCAGAACCGGAAGAGCCGGAAAGTTCGGCACGTCCATCGTTATTGCTAACCTTAAAGAAAAAGGAAAACTAAAAACGATTGAAAAATTGATCGGTAAGAAATTTGCTCCTCTCCCCATTCCGCTCGGAAAAGAAATATGCGAAAGACAGCTTTTCCATCTTATTGACAGAATGGAAAAGGTAGAAGTGGATGATTCGCAGATAGATTCTTTTCTTCCGGAAATAAATACAAAATTAGAGTGGATGGATAGAGACGAACTGATCAAGAAATTCGTATCCTTAGAGTTCAACAGATTTTTGGATTATTACAGAAACGCACCCGACCTGAACAAACCTTCTGATGAAAAAAGCAGGTCATCAAAAAGAGGCGGGAGTGATGGCTTTACACGGTTCTTTATTAATCTTGGAAAAATGGATGGACTTAAGCCTGCTGATGTTATCGGAATGATAAACGATTATACCGGTACAAAAAGTCTTGAGATTGGCGAAATAGATATTAGGAAAACTTATTCCTTCTTCGAAGTTGATAAGGCATATACAAAAGAAATATTGTCGGCATTTAAAAATAAGCGTCTCAAAAAACGTGAAATTAATGTTGAAGTAACCTCGAAGGAACCGAAGAGCAATCAGTCTAATCGTCGTGGTAGAAAAAGATCAACCAACAGCAGCAAACCGTGGATGAACCAAGAAAGAAAATCCGGACGATCAAAAAGAAAAAACAAAAAATCAAGATAATTTATTTTTTATTAAAATTTTGGTTTTCGAGAAGATTTACATTTTATAATAAAAATTTAATGGTCAATAAGAACTCTACAGAACGGTTTGTGCTGTCTAATTCTGTCCTTTGTAACTTTTAAAATAACAGTTATGTACCCAATTGACGGCTTCCTTTTGAATTATTCCCACAAAATTTTGAATAAAATTGTTATAACTAGTTAAAAATCTATGCCTTTTACTACAAAACACATAATTTTTACATGGGAAATCGTTATCTTTTAAAAGAATTATTTTTTTAAAGAAGGAAAAGATGGAAAACAAGAAAACACAACATACATTTCATATCCCTGTAATGGGGTTAAGCTACACAATAGATTCACCGATCAAAGTTGCTCATTTAGGAATATCATCAGTGATGTCGATAATGGAGCATAATTTCATAGAAAAAATGAGAGAGTTTTATTCCAAGAAATTTAATTTCCCCTATGAGCCGATAACAAGTAAAATTAAAGACTTCAGAGCCAAGAGAATTACCTCATATTTAGATCTAGTTGATAAAATAGTCAAAATAAAATTCGAATCTCTTAAAAACTCTATTGCGGAGAAAGGTGAAGAATTAGAAAAATATTTTGATCTTCTTCCAACTTATTCCGATCTGAAACATCGGTTTAATGAAATGATTGACAACAACGGCAGTTTAACAGAAATTAAAAAGTGGCTGAACGAAAATTTAACTGTGGGCGATATTGATGTTAATATTATGACCAAGCTGGACGGTGAGAACTATAACGGGAAAGAAAAACTTCCGGTAGAACATAATCACGCTCATGTTGCGATAAGAGGATTTGCTAACAGTACATTAAAATCATCCGTTGTCCTGTCGGCTGGTATGAACCCACGATTGTTTGGGTATATGGAAAATTTTGAAGATTTTTATCCTGACAGCGAAGGAAATTTTAACAAGAAAATTATCTTAAAAGTCAGTGATTACAGATCAGCAATTATTCAAGGAAAATTCTTTGCAAAGAAAGGCTTATGGATTTCAGAATATAGAATTGAATCAGGGTTGAACTGCGGCGGACACGCTTTTGCCACTGACGGATACCTAATGGGACCCATTCTGGAAGAATTTAAGAACAAAAAAGAAGAACTTCTGACTACTACATATGGAATTCTTAAAGACGCATTAACCAGGAAAAACCGTCATGTTCCGTCAATAACTCCTCAAGTAAAACTAACTGCTCAAGGCGGTGTAGGTACGGCAAATGAACACGAGTTTTTGCTTGAAAATTATGATCTTGATTCGGTCGGCTGGGGCTCGCCTTTTCTGCTTGTTCCCGAAGTAACAAGTGTTGAACAAAACACATTCGAAATTTTGAGCAGAGCAAAAGAAGAAGACCTTTATCTAAGCGGCGCTTCACCATTGGGTGTTCCGTTCAATAATGTAAGAGGCAGCACAAAGGATATAGAAAGAACGAAGTTAGCACATTCAGGAAATCCAGGAAGTGCTTGTCCTAAAAAGTTTTTAACATTCAATCGGGAATTTACCGAAAGACCTATATGCACAGCTTCAAGCCAATATATCAATTTAAAATTGGAAGAAATTAAAAAAGAAGATTTATCGGAAGAAGAATTTAAAATTAAGTACAATAAATTAACCGAGAAAGAATGCCTGTGTAACGGATTATCGAATTCTTCTCTTTTAGTAAATAATCTGGATGTAAAGATGGAAGGTACGGCTGTATCGGTTTGTCCCGGACCAAATATCGCTTACTTCTCCGGCACATTTTCATTAAAGGAAATGGTCAGTCATATTTATGGAAAAATGAATATCCTCAACACAGAAAATAGACCTAATTTATTCATCAAAGAATTGAAAATGTATATTGATTATCTCAACGATAAATTTTCAGAAATGACCGAACCTATTTCTGATAAGCAGTTCAGTTCAAATATTTTGATACATTCGTAAAAAATATAAATGACGGAATTGAATACTACAAAGACCTTTTCGAAGAGAATAAAGCCAAGTTGAAGGACACCTATGATTCTGCAATTAAAGATCTTGAAAAGCTGGAGATGGAATTAAATCATTTCATGCATGAATTAGCTTAAATTTTTAGATAGTGTTTAGCAGTTTTTAACCACTTTTGAAAGAATTCAAAAGTGGTTTTTGTTTTTAAATACTATTTTAATAAAAACCCATTTTATATAAGTTCTTAAATTTATAATCTATATAATTTGTTTAACCGAGATTGTTCAATAGAAAAAACGATGATGTTCAAAACAGTTGTAAACTAATAATAACAATATTTAGATTTAATTTATGGGCTATTAATTTTTAATTTCAGAAAGCAACAATTTTTAAAATTCCGTATTTTTGTAAGTTGAAATTTTTATCAATAGGAGATGACATTATGACCCAAAACTTTTACATGATCCAAAAAGTTTATAATGGTCTTGCCGACAAACAAAAGAAAGCAAGAGAGGTTGTAGGAAGACCATTAACGTTAGCCGAAAAGATTTTATACTCCCACTTATGGGAAGAACCAACGAGAGAATTTGAAAGAGGAAAAGATTACGTTGACCTTTCCCCCGACCGTGTTGCCATGCAGGATGCAACTGCTCAAATGGCAATGCTTCAGTTTATGCATGCCGGAAAGAAAAAAGCTGCAGTTCCGGCAACGGCTCATGCCGATCATTTAATTCAAGCAAAAATTTCTGCCGATGTTGATCTGGAGAGAGCGAAGAATGAAAACGCAGAAGTTTACGATTTCTTGGAAAGCGTTACTAGTAAATATGGTGTCGGCTTCTGGAAGCCCGGTGCCGGAATTATACACCAGGTTGTACTCGAAAATTATGCTTTCCCCGGCGGTATGATGATTGGAACTGATTCTCATACTCCTAATGCAGGCGGACTTGGAATGGTAGCAATTGGCGTTGGCGGTGCAGATGCCGTTGATGTTATGGCTGAAATGCCTTGGGAATTGAAATGGCCTAAGCTAATTGGTATTAAGCTCACCGGGAAACTTTCGGGTTGGACCTCACCTAAAGATGTGATTTTGGAAGTAGCTGGAAGACTTACCGTTAAAGGGGGAACCGGGGCAATAGTTGAGTATTTCGGCGAAGGAACTAAATCAATTTCAGCTACAGGAAAAGGAACTATCTGTAATATGGGCGCTGAAATCGGTGCAACTACTTCGTTATTCCCTTTCGATGAAAAGATGGCAAATTATCTAAAGACAACCAGAAGAGTTGATGTTGCCGAGTTGGCTTTGGCGCACAAAGAATATTTAGTTGCTGATCCTGAAGTTGCTGAAAATCCGGAAAAATATTACGATGAAATATTAGAGATAAATTTAAGTGAATTGGAACCGCATTTGAATGGTCCTTATTCGCCGGACAGGGCTTGGAAACTTTCTGAAATGAAAGAAGCAGTAAAAGAAAATGATTTCCCGGAAGAATTAAGTGTGGGCTTAATTGGAAGTTGTACTAACTCAAGTTATGAAGATATTGACAGATCGGCAAGTATCGCCCGTCAAGCTTTGGATAAAGGATTAAAAGCAAAATCTAAATTTACAATTACTCCGGGTTCTGAGCAGGTCCGCGCTACTATTGAGCGAGACGGACAACTGAAAACCTTAACTGACTTTGGCGGCGTTGTGCTTGCTAATGCCTGCGGACCGTGTATCGGTATGTGGGAACGTATGGACAACCCTGAACAGAAGAAGAACAGCATCGTAACTTCGTTTAACAGAAACTTTGCAAAACGTCAGGACGGAAATCCAAATACTCTGGCATTTGTCGCTTCCCCGGAAATAACTACGGTATTAGCGCTTGCCGGAAAGATCACATTCAACCCGGAGACCGATACACTTTCTGACACTGATGGAAACGAGTTCAAACTTGATTCTCCTTACGGCGATGAGTTGCCGGCAAAAGGATTTGAGCCTGATCTAAATGGTTATCTGCCACCGGCTGAAGATCCTTCGGAAGTTGAAGTGTCAGTCCGGATAGCGAACGATTACAACTACTAGAAAGGTTTGATCCTTGGGATGGAAATGATTTTGAAAATATGCGCTTGTTATTAAAGGCTAAAGGCAAATGTACAACCGACCATATTTCAATGGCTGGTCCTTGGTTGCGTTTCCGCGGTCACTTGGATAATATTTCTAACAATTTTTTACTCGGCGCTGTAAATGCTTTTACCGATAGTACAGGCAAAGCAAAAAACTTATTAACGGGTGAATATCAAACCGTACACGAAGTTGCACGCGATTACAAGGCGCATGGAATTGGGTGGATTGTTGTTGGTGATGAAAATTACGGCGAGGGTTCTAGTCGTGAACATGCAGCAATGGAGCCGCGTTTCTTAGGCGGTAAAGCTATTATTGTTAAAAGTTTTGCCCGTATTCATGAAACAAATTTGAAAAAACAAGGGATGCTGCCTTTAACTTTTGATAATCCGGCAGACTATGATAAAATTCTTGAAGACGATTTGCTCAGTATAGTCGGCTTGAAAGAATTAGCACCGGGCAAACAGCTTAAATTAACCGTAAAACATTCTGACGGTACTTCTGATGAAATAATGTTGAATCATACAATGAATGAAAATCAGATTGAGTGGTTTAGAGCAGGTAGCGCACTGAATTTAATTGCTGCACGGAATAAGGACTAACAATTATTAGAAGCCCAACTTTTTTAAAAAGTTGGGCTTCTTTTTTGCTAACTTACTTCTTCTTGAAAGATAACTTTCCATCGCCGGAATAATCAACATGAATCGTATCTCCCGAGGCAAACTCTCCAACAAGAAGTTCTGTTGAAAGCGGGTTTATCAGATATTTTTGAATGGTTCGCTTCAGCGGTCTAGCGCCGTACGAAACATCATATCCTGTCTCTATCAAGAACTCCTTAGCAGGTTTTGATACTTCCATCTTAATATTTTTATCTGCCAATAATTTTTCAACATTTCCAAGCTGGATATCCACAATGCTCTCCATTTCCTTTTTGAGTAATGGTTTGAAAAGAACAACTTCATCAATTCTGTTCAAAAATTCCGGACGGATTGTCTTACGCAATAGATCCATCAAGTTGATTTTTAAGTCGTCCATTATGGAATCAAAATTTTCCTCATTGATGATCTCCATTTTCTCTTGTATCAAACCTGCACCGATATTGGAAGTCATTATGATTATCGTATTCTTGAAATCAACAGTTCTTCCCTGGTTATCGGTCAATCTGCCGTCATCCAAAACTTGGAGCAGAATGTTGTAAACATCGTGATGCGCTTTCTCAATTTCATCAAGCAGAACAACGGAATAAGGTCTTCGTCTAACCGCTTCCGTAAGCTGTCCGCCTTCTTCATAACCGACATACCCGGGAGGCGCACCGATCAGTCTCGAGACCGAATGTTTCTCCATATACTCCGACATATCAATTCGTATCATTGCATGTTCATCGTTAAAGAGGAAATCGGCAAGCGATCGCGCCAACTCTGTTTTACCAACACCGGTTGTACCGATAAATATGAATGATCCTATCGGTCTCCTTGAATCCTGCAGTCCCGCTCTTGAACGGCGGATTGCGTTTGACACAGCTGTAACTGCTTCATCTTGTCCAATGACACGTTTGTGAAGTTCTTCTTCCATTCTAACAAGTTTGCTTCTTTCGCTTTCCAACATTCGGCTTACCGGGATGCCCGTCCATTTAGCAACGACCTCAGCAACGTCCTCGGCATCAACTTCTTCTTTTAGCAACCTATGATCTTTCTGGATCTTAGTTAACTCCTCGGTCTCTGCTTTCAGTTCGTTTTCCAATTTCGTAATAACGCCATATCGTATCTCGGCAACCTTACCGAGATCCCCTTCTCTTTCAAATTTATCCGCATCAGCTTTTGCTTTTTCTATCTCGCCCTTAAGCGCTCGTATTTTTTGTATTTTCTCTTTTTCCAAAAGCCAATGACTCTTTAGTTTATTACGTTTCTCTTCAAGATCAGCTAGTTCTTTTTTCAAGTCATCCAGTCGTTTTACAGAAGCCTCATCTTTTTCACGACGTAATGCCTCGCGCTCAATTTCAAGCTGTTTGATCTTTCTTTCCAGTTGATCAAGTTCCTCAGGCATTGAATTTATCTCTATTCTTAACTTCGATGCCGATTCATCAATAAGATCAATTGCTTTATCCGGAAGAAATCTGTCCGTTATATATCTGTTTGACAACTGCACCGCTGCAACAATGGCGCCGTCAGTAATTCTAACACCATGATGAACTTCATATCTTTCTTTCAACCCGCGCAAGATAGAAATTGAATCTTCCTCAGTCGGTTCAGATACCATCACAGGCTGAAAACGTCTTTCCAATGCGGCATCTTTCTCAATATATTTTTTGTATTCATTGAGTGTTGTTGCGCCAATTGCATGGAGTTCGCCTCTTGCTAATGCGGGCTTAAGAATGTTCGCTGCATCCATAGCGCCTTCTGTCTTTCCAGCGCCGACAAGCTGATGTATCTCGTCAATGAAGAGAATTATCTCACCCTGTGCCTCTTGAACTTCTTTAATAACGGCTTTCAGTCTTTCCTCAAACTGTCCTCGATACTGCGCTCCAGCTACAAGCGCGCCCATATCAAGCGCAATTATTCTTTTTGTTCTCAGATTTTCGGGCACATCGCCTGCAATAATTCTATGCGCCATCCCTTCGGCTATTGCCGTTTTACCAACACCAGGCTCACCGATAAGAACCGGATTGTTTTTTGTCCTTCTGGATAACACCTGAAGCACACGTCTTATCTCTTCGTCTCTGCCTATGACAGGATCGAGCTTATTGCTTTTTGCAAGCTCGTTCAGATCACGTCCGTATTTTTTCAACGATTGATAAGTTTCTTCCGCATTCTGTGATGTCACTCTTTGATTACCGCGTATATCTTTCAATGCGGCTAAAATTATATTCTTGTTTAACCCGATACTGTCGAATATTTTTTGTATCTCACCGCCGCTTTCTGTAAGCGCTAGGAGAATATGCTCCGTTGAAATATATTCATCCTTAAGATTCTTAGCTTCCTTTGCCGAAGCATCAAAAACCTTTGCGGTAGTGGTTGATATCTGCTGATTCCCAATTCCCGCACCGGTTACTTTAGGAAGTTTTTCTAATAACGCCCCAATTTTAATCCTTATTTGGTCAATACTTGCTCCAACCTTTTGAATGATTGAAACAGCAATATTGTCCTTGTCCTGCAGCATAGCAGCAAGAATATGTTCAGGTTCAACTATTTGATTGTTGTAATTCTGAGCAATCTCAATTGAATTCTGAATTGTCTCCT
>JAADIB010000463.1 GCA_013151565.1 Chlorobiota bacterium | reverse complement strand
TATTTTCTATACGCTAGCCAGGTCGCCGGGCTTGTCCAACAAACGGTTCAGATTGTGGTTCGTTCCTCACACAATCTAACCTTATCCGTTAACCATCATTCCAGACCGGAAGATTGCATTTATCAGCAAAATTATCTTGGATAACAAAACCAAGGCTATATCTCGCACGCGTCATCGCAACATATAGTTTATTTTTTGATGCATCTGTTTTGTCCTTATCAAATATATTCTTATTCCCTTTTAAATAGTCTACATAACGTGTGGTTGGCAAAACTAGCACTCTGTTAAACCCCAGCCCCTTTGATTTTCCAAAGTTAACTTTTGTTAAAGATGCTTGATTAAACTCATTTCCTGATCGAACGCTATGTCTAAGCAATGTAGGATTGTATTTTTTGATGTATCTAGTGGAATCGGAAGACTTTACAACAAATACTCCGGTATGTTCCTTATATTCTGAAGGTATTTCTTTGACAAGGGACTGTGTTTTTTTATATTCTTCATTAGAATAAATACTGTCTGCAATATCACAAATGCATTGTATCGACCTTCGGTTGATACTCATCGATCTAGAATTAAACTCCATTTTCTTGAAGCACTCTAATTTTTGTGTACTTGTTTTGGGCTGTTTTTGTGCCGTCGATGTGTCATATATAGTTTGACGAAAATCACCGACACAAGTGATATCAAGTTTATTGGACTTAGCTATCTTCTTTATCACATCGTAGTCCCAACCTATGAGGTCCTGCACCTCATCAATATATATGTGGTCGTATATCTCCTCTAGCCTTTTAATGGGCTTACCTTTACTTTCTTTGATAACCCTGGCGGCCAGCTTCGCTAAATAAGTAGTATGTGCTTTTTTCTTACAGCTTGTAAGGTAATACGTAGGATTATATGAACCATCAGTTTGAATTTCTTTTCGACCTGGTATTGTCCTTCCATTAGCTTTATGAGGATCAGATTTATTGAAATAAATAGTTTCAATACGATCCTGAAAGATACAACTTTGATAAGGGCGAATTACGTCTTCAAGAAGAAAGGTAAACAACCCCTTAACGTGAAACTTGTCTCTATCCATTCCCTCAAGCTTTTTAAACTTATTGATAATTTCAGCCTGATTGCTTTCAGTGTAAGTGACTACAAGCACTTTATTTCCTGAGTCAATTTCCTGAATTGCTTCACTCACAATTCTATATGTCTTGCCTGCTCCTGCACTTGCGAGGATTAAATTCCTAGTCAAAATTAAGTGCCTTTATTAAAAAGTCTGGATATACTATTTTTTTGGCTGATTCAAATATTCTCATCGCTGAATCAACTTTCTTTTTTCCGGCTCCATCTTCTTCTTTGTACCAAGCTCTTAAGAATGATATTTTTTTATCAATCCCAACTTGTTTTTTGTACTTATTAAAGGTTTGTGTAGACAAGGTAACTTCTGCGTACTTCGTAAGCTTGCCCTCATCTGCAGAATTTTTTTCTATCATCACAGGCTCAAGTGAATACAGTTCCTTATCTTTGGAAGAAAAGAAGCTAATAAAATCGAATTCCTTATATTTATCGGCAAAGGTTTTGATGTTTTTCTCGTAATTTCCGTCATTATCCTTAACTACGTGAAGCTTAGTCCCTATGTGCTTCGCAATTTCTAGGTAATTTTCGAATCCGATACCCCTAACTACAATGATATCGATACCATCTTCCTCCGGTAATCTATCATGTTTCTCTATGTAAATTTTTTTTAGTATCAATTCATCTGATGGCCCTTCAACAAGAATTACTTTTTTTGATAGCACAGCACGAAGAGTATCATACCCTGGTAATCTTTTGAGTCTTTTGGCATTTGGCAACATTAGCGTCTAGATCCTTTAAGCGAGTATATCCAGCAGCTATCAAACAAAGTTTGTTTAGACTCAATTTATTAAGAACATAGGAGCTATGCGTTGTTAGAAACAACTGTTTATCATTTCTTTGCTCTTCGATATATTTTACCAGTTTTGACAAGTTGACATGCGAGAGATGATTTTCTGGCTCCTCAACCATGATGATGTCAATGTTGTTAGCTTTATTTTGTATGGCTAACTTTATTTGAATTTTATTTTGCTCCCCTTTCCCTATGAGTGGGAAAATTATGTTCTCCACCGCTAATTGTAACCCAGTTATTACGCTATTAGAAGAAGATACATCAGCTACAATTTTCAATGATTTTTCTGTTACAGCATCATCGGAGTCTAGTAATTTATTTATTTCAGCTACTTGAGGTTGCTCGTTGAACAGCTCTTTTAACTGGCGATAATTGAGGGCAAGTAGAGCTTGGTTCTCTTTAGATAAAGTGGTGTTTATAATTTTAGAAATATATTGATTTTTACCATAAGTCGGATGAAGTCGAGCTGGATCAACAAAAAGGCAATTAACCTTTTTATTCATATACTTAATTTCTTTCCAAGAGAAATCTAACCACTCAATTATGTAGAACTCGACGGGTATTGTTTTTATATTTTTTGACTTTTTAATGAATTCTTCATATGTGGGTAGCAGTCCATCATCAAACTTAACTTTTAGTGATATGCCATCTGAGTTTTCACCTAAACTGTTATTCTCGCCTTTATATTCAGGTACACCCTCCAAAAAAAGCTCTATATAAATCTCTGGAAGGTGTTTTTGAGATTTGTCACTTGCAAGGTATTTTTTAATGGCCTCAATATTAAACAAATCAGATGTCAACTCGGAAGCTAGAGGTTTACCTCTGTAATTACAATTAAAGGCAATTTCAACTGCCTCAAGAATAGTGCTTTTGCCTGATTCGTTATCACCCACAAAAATATTGATATCTTCATTAAAATCGAATGTATCATTTGCAAAACTTTTAAAATTTAAAATTTTTAACTTTGTTATATGCACTTATTTTCTCCATATACTTTCAGCATACAGGTTCTTCATAGTGGTTAACGCTTGAATCACCGGTAGGCGTAAGTGGCGCTACTTTTGCGAATGCAAAAGTCGTGACGCTTATGACTATCCGCGTGCATTCTCTGGTGTGTGCCCGGCATGGGCATGATCTTATGGGGTGTAAGTCCCCTGTATATTATCCAGGAAGGAGTCATATTTGACAACTTTAAAAAGCGAGTCAGTGGGGTCAAGTCTTTCATTGTGACAAATTTGTCACGATGAAAGACCTGACCCCACTCCCCCTTTCAAAAAACTCCTATGAATAGAATTATCTGATTTTTAATGTCGTTCATAACAAGTGATTATACAGTTTCTCTAAAAATACCGATTTTTATTCATTTTGTCAATAATTTTGACAAAAAAACTGTGCTTTACTATAAT
>JAADIB010000169.1 GCA_013151565.1 Chlorobiota bacterium | reverse complement strand
AATGAAACGACGGCAATGGTTTATGGGTTTATGGAATTCCCCCGAATATATGAACTGGCCTTTTGTCGTTGTTTCTTAATTTTCTAATGACCTTTTTGGGTTAATTATTCTTTTAATAAAATCTATGAAGCTATGGTCGGTGGGGTTTATCCCGCACAGCGGAACCCTAACTCAACTTCATAAATTTTTCATTATTTACACAAAACTTTCTACACTACCACTATTTAAAATCGTATTTATTAAATGGTTTAGATTGCTGTTGAGAAGAGGGCATATTTTTTAAATTAGACCATTGGGATATGTGAACACCCAATAATCCAACTGCTCCAAGAAATTGAGCATATCCAAGATATTCAGTAAATACGCTATATCTTTTCTTTGCACCCCAATTCTGCAGCGAACGGAACTGAGCTAACATTTCTTCTTTACTTGCAGTATAATTTTGAAAGGGAGAATTCATTGCGCTGAATGGCGAAGAGTAAAGTGATCCGCTATAATATCCGAAAGTTGAATTAGTCGTGAAGGGATAGTTGAATATCCTCCAATCCCTTCTAATTGTATTAGATTTTATCAACTCACCACTTAAGGTATTTAAAGAATCATTAGTTGCAGGTTGAGTTGTCTCCTTCTGTGCGCAAACCAGAGTAGTAAACAATATTATCAATATGATGATTCTAATAATCAATTTATACTACCAAATTTAATCCGGTATAATTTTTATCGTTCCTTCTATAGGTAATTTGATCGAGTAAACTTTCTTCGATTTATTCGTCAACTTATTTTCTCTAAGCCAAGGATTAAAAAGCTTAAGCGTTTTATAATTTATTCCATAGCTTGCCGCAAAGTCTGCCCAATGAGTGACTGAAGAATCAACATCTACAGAATAAGTTTCGTAAGGAGGGTACAATTCATCCTCAGCAATATCAAACCCGTAAAGTTTTAGATTTTGAAAAATATATTTTAATGCAACAACTCTGGGAATATATCGCGTAGTCTCTCCGTTCAAAACTAGGTTATAATAATTAGTTGCTTTCTGCCTTTCAAGCTGATTGGAAACCCCGTTTTTCCCCATGTTATAAGATGCCGCCGCTAAAGTCCAGCTTCTGTATCTTTCATATGAATCCAGAAGATATTTACATGCCGCTTCAGTTGCCTTTTCCATATTGTATCGTTCGTCAACTTCACTGTTTATCGTGAGTCCGTATTTTTTCCCCGTATCTTTTAGCAGCTGCCAGTAACCGACTGCATTCATGGGGGAGGTCAAATTTTCCAGACCGCTTTCAACTAACGCAAAATATTTAAAATCATCCGGCACATCGTAATCATCTAAAATATCCTCAATGATCGGGAACCATCTATTTGCTCGCTGCAAATACAGAATTGTAGCAGAGTGGTAATATGTGCTAACAATAAATTCCCGTTGAATCCTTTCCCTCACATCAAAATTTTCTAATGGCACTCTCTCTCCGGCAAATTCCAATTCATCAGGAATATATGGAACGACGACCTTATAATTTTGCGGGAATTCCTGCGAGTCGTCTGCAATTGCAAATTTATTCATCGAAGTGAAACTAAAAATTATTACCAGTGTTAGTGTTGTTAATCCGCCCAGCATAAAGAACTTGAAAGCGGTTTTGTCCTTGTTGATCATTTACTTCTCTCTTTCGTAGTTTGTGTATAAAGACTCTTATTAAATCGATACTCATTAATAACCAATGCTGCGGTAACAATCAAGCCCCCGACCACTAAATTCTGAATTTTTACACTATCTCCGAAGAA
Source organism: Chlorobiota bacterium (assembly GCA_013151565.1). Lineage (GTDB taxonomy): Bacteria > Bacteroidota > Ignavibacteria > Ignavibacteriales > Melioribacteraceae > SZUA-22. Next base: position 1,889 of record JAADIB010000169.1, on the reverse strand, counting down.
TAAAACGGAGACAAGTATGCCGAGCGGAATTTTAAGATCGTTAAAAATTGCTGCTGTACCAATGTTGGTTTTTCTTACTCCGTAATTCCAGAGGAAGAATCCCAATCCGGAAGCAATTGCTCCGAGATATAATAATGTAAATAACTGTGTTGAAGAAATATTTATATTTGTGAAATCCGTAGTGAATATAGAAAAAATAAATGTGACTGACATGGCTCCCAAATAAAGGAGGGCAAATATATTCCAATCCTTAATATCGCTAATATTTTTCATCACTCTTTTATAGTAAACCTGTCCGAATGCAAATGCCAGGTTAGAAACTTGTATTAGCACAAATCCGGTTAAAACATTACTCGAAGAAATTTCATCATTCAGAATTATTCCCGTTCCTATTACAGCCAGCAGCGCCGTAGTAAAATATCCTCCGTGAAATTTTTTAGCAAGGAGATCGTTTATCACATTTACATAGATCGGTGTGAAGATAGTGAACAGCACAACTTCGTAAGCATCAAGAAATTGGAATGCATATATGTACGCTGCATACATAATGCCGTACTGCACTGAACCGATCAATAAAAATTTCCAAATATATTCTTGCTTAAGCTCCTTTATTTTCAGGAAAGGGATAAATACTAAAAATGAAATCAGCAGACGCACGAACGCTACAAAGTTGGAATCCAGTGAAACGAGATTCCCCTTTATCAGTCCGAACGAAAAAGCCCAGATCAAGGAAACGATTAGTAAATAGAGCATAGCGGTAATAAAATTTTTTAGAATTGAAAGTTACTAAAAATATAGGGTAATTTATTTTGAAGTGAGGGGGATATTCATCGAGGATTTAAAATAAAAGAGTGCGACTATAGGTAATAATAAAACTTTTTGAGGCGACGGTCGGATTCGAACCGACGAATAAAGGTTTTGCAGACCTTCGCCTTAAACCACTTGGCCACGTCGCCCTGTATAATAAATAACCATAAAAAATAAAACCCACATTGAGTGGATTTTACTAGAGCGGGAGACGGGACTCGAACCCGCGACAGCTACCTTGGCAAGGTAGTGCTCTACCAACTGAGCTACTCCCGCGTTTCATCAAAGTTAGAACAAATTTGAATAACAAATATAATATTGTTTTTTATTTCAAACAACATCTATAAAACATATTTTTTGGCATATCAACATTTTAAGTGGCAAAATATTATACTAAACACACTGTGATACAGATCAAAACGCCCTTTTTATGGTTTGACCAATTGAACTATACTTCTTATCTTAAATCTTAGTAAATACATATTAGAGGTAGAAATAGCAATTACTGATATTGCCGAAAGAGAATATTCTATAACTGCTTTTAATCAGCCAAAGACGGACAAGGGATGAATTCTCCGCCGCTTGCAGCGGGGAGGTTCAATTTTGTTTTTTATAAATAGGATGTTTAATGAAAAGTCGTAAATTCAAATTTATAATAACTTTATTGTGTTATTAACTAATGCAACCATTATCAGCGGAAATAATGGCAAGACCGTTGACAAAAAATCCAGCGAAGTTAAAATAGTTCCGGGTAAGTTCATTGTAAAGTTTAAGTCAGCTAACAATTATGGTACTCAAGCAAGCTTTTCCCAGCTATCATTAGTTGCAGCAAAATATAATACAACAAAACAGAAACAAGTATTTGCCGAAGCTAAAAATATAAAAGTAAAACAGGAACTTAATCTGAATAATATTTTTGTTTTTGAAACAGATAAATCGGCAGATATTCAGAAAATTGTAAATGAGTTGAATCAAGATCCCGGAGTTGAATATGCCGAGCCGGTTTATTTGTCAAAGATAGAATCCGAACCGAATGATCCTCTTTATTCACAACAATATCATTTCCCGCAGATAAGCGCTCC
>JAADIB010000415.1 GCA_013151565.1 Chlorobiota bacterium | reverse complement strand
TTGTCGTCGATTATACTCATTACATGACGGTGATCCTCCGACACGGGACTTTCACCCGATCAGTTTATGCCCATGACGGGCGTACACAATTGCATCCAGTGGACGGTCAAAAGCGTCGTTTTTTTGTGTATGTCGCAAGCTCCATTTTACACAAAAAACCGCCCCTTTTGCCCGCCACTGATGCTGGCGTTATATTTCTTAATCACACATGGTCGTAAATATCTAAGGGGTAATGATGGAAATTGTTTCGGTAATAAACTACAAAGGCGGCGTTGGGAAAACCACTGTCACTTCTAATTTGGCTGCTGACTTGGCTTGGAACGGGAAAAGCGTGCTAATACTAGATATGGATGCACAGGCTAGCCTTACATTCTCTTTTATGGCCCCTGATTATTGGGATAGGCACATAAAGGATACTAAGACCATAAAAAGTTGGTTTGATTGTATAAGTCAAGGAAATCCAACAATGCCTTTATCTGAGTTGAGGGTTAGACCTGAGGTTGTTAATAATTTTTTAAAATCAAGAAGCCGAACTGGTTGTATTGATCTTATTTCTTCCCATTTAGGTCTTATAAATGTTGACTTAGAGTTAGCCACATTATTGGGTGGGGCAAGCCCAACTCAAACACAACAGAAATATTTAAAAGTTCATGGAAAGTTGAGAGAAGAACTTAATGCCTTATCAGCAGAAATGAATTACGACGTTGTGCTAATAGATTGTCCACCGAACTTTAATATAGTTACAAAAAATGCTCTTATAGCATCAGATAAAATATTGATCCCTGCTAAGCCCGATTATCTATCTACTTTAGGTATTGATTACTTGAAAAAAAGTGTTGAGTCTTTAATTAGTGACTTCAATTGGTATGCTAATAAAGACGATGTTCATAGCGAAGCAAGCCCCGAATTTATGGGTGTTGTATTTACTATGATTCAGATCACTTCAGGGAACCCTATTTCAGCACAGCAACAGTATATATCACAAACAAAAAGATTAGGGGTTCCTGTTTTTGAAACAATGTTCAGAGAGAATAAGACAATATTTGCTGATGCTCCTAGGAATGGTATGCCTGTTGTCCTAAATTCGTATTCAAATAACACTCATTCAGATATTGTTGCTGAAATTGAAGAGTTTGTTAGCGAGTTTAGCGATAAAATGGAGGGGTTAGCATGAATAATAGAAAAGTAATAAATAATCTATTTTCATCTGTTACTAAGCTGATTCAGAAGCTAACGGATGAAGAGATTGAAAAATTGGAACATGGAAAGTTTGAATTAGTCATAAACTTCCAAAAAGGAAAAGCATCAAAAAATGACAAGTCGGCTACTGTTATTGATGAAAATTATATAAAAGCTATAAATGAAAAATTAGACTTGGCAAAATCTAGAGAAGAAGGGCTTGAAATTATTGAGTCATCTTTAAAGAATAAAAATGAGTTAGAGCTATTTGCTAGGCATATTGATGTGGCTGTCATGAAAAGCGATAGAGTTGATAAAATAAAAACAAATATAGTTGATGCTACGGTTGGAGCGAGACTTAGATCTGGGGCGATACAAGGAAAAGAAATATAACAAAAGCAATCAACCCGGACATTTTTCCGCGGTGTTTGATCTGTGCTAAAAGAACCTAGCACAGATCAAACACCGCTCCAAAATTCCGGTTATTGCTGACGTTAGGTCTCACCGCTCCACTCGCTACCGCTCGCTACGCGGCGAGACCTAACGGCCCGGCGGATTACCATCCGCTGGGCCGTTAGGTGTATTTAACTCCTTGTTTATTATTGACTTATTAAAATAGTTGTAAAACATGTTGATTTTTAGCTTGATTTATTTGACAATTGGCCGAAGTTTACATATATATTAACTAAGAGATGCTTTTTGGTGATGATTAAGTGACGGATAACAACCTAGAACGTAGTTATAATGGATCAAAGTTCAAGGTAATTCATTGCAAAGGCTCTAGAAGTAGTTTTAATGACGCTTTGAAGCACGTAGAAGCAAGGAAGAGGCGTTCATTGGAGAGAGGTATTGTACTTCAGATTCAAAGGCTTGCTAATGGAGAAAGGATGTCTAAGGAAAATTTTCCTCAAGAAGGAGATCTTCCAAAGCGCGTTGGCCAGCAAGCTGCGAAGAAGTTCAATGCATTAAAAAGGTTGCCTGTGAGAGGTTATTGTTGGTTTTCTGAAATGTATCCAAACACATATTTTATTAGTCATTATGTGTATAAAAACTATGCAAAGCTGAAATCTAAAGATACAGCGAAAGTTGGTGATAACTGGGGCCGAATAGAGGTTGATAAAGATGAACACTAGAAATTTATTATGTTCAGAAAAGGCAAAGCTTAGCAATGCGGAATCTAGAGCATTTGCTAGAGAAAAGCTTGTGTATAATGTTACAGAAGATTTGCTTGTTTTTTTAGAGGATCGAGATATAAGTAAGAAGGAACTAGCTAGACGATTAGGGAAATCTAAGTCTTATGTGACACAGATTTTAAGTGGCTCAAGAAATATGACACTTGGCTCTTTTTCTGATATTTGTTTTGCTCTCGACTTTGAGGCACAAATAAAAATTCCTTTGAGTAGAGAAGTTAAAATACAAGAAATTGAGTTAATGGAACTAAAATGGACTTCTTTTGGTAGTGTTGTTAAAAGAAAATCCGATAATATGAAAACGTATTCAAATATTATTGATATAAATACTTCTAGGTCTTGGGCAGAGGTAGCCTAGATGACTTCTATTCTAGAAGACGTACAAAAAATTTTAAAAATTAAAAATGTAGTGCTGAGGAATTCTTTTGTTAATATTGATAATGATATTGAACCTGAAAATTTATCTAAAATTGATAGTACTGGACAAAGTTTTAGAGGTGTTTCAAAGGTAAGGGAAACATCTTTTGAGGATGATGAGCATGAGTGGTGGGAATATGGATTTCATTATGATGTAGGTGTTCGTCTTATAAGGGCGGAGGATGAAAAAAATGATAAGGCGTCACCATTAGTAGAAATAAAAGCAATTTTTTCTGCTGTATATATTTCCGAGATTCAATTAACAGAAAATCAAATTGAGGCATTTTCTGAGAATAATGTAGGTTACCATGTATGGCCTTACTGGCGAGAATTAATGCAGTCTTCTTGCATGAGGCTGGCTATTGTCCCTATCGAAGCTCCCCTTTACTTCTGCCCATCCACCTAAATCGGGTAGCCGGGGGTTTTTCTCCCCCAGCCCCCACACCACCCATCGTGCGGATCCGCACGATGGGCGGTTCAAACGTTATGCGTAAACGAAATCCAACTGTCCCTTAGCGAAAATAACCCTTGCTGTTTTAACCACGCGTCATTCAAAGCG
>JAADIB010000158.1 GCA_013151565.1 Chlorobiota bacterium | reverse complement strand
AGTCTGAAAAAGGCAATCTCTTAGCCGGAATTATCAAACAGTTGACCTCATCTGAAATGGTAAAAGCTTCGGAAGGTATGTTGAATGATGAAGGTGAAATGGACACCTTTTTCTCAGAAGTCACAGCTTCTATATCCAGAAATGTTAAAACCGGTGGCACACTGCCCAGCGGTACTTATTGGGAATATGTGCAAGAAGTAGAAGGCGAAAGCTCTACTAAGTATTACCGTGTGGTAAAACGTTATCAGATGGATTATGATCAGTTTCAAAAAAGACTCTATGATGCAGTTGTAAAAGAAGCTCCCAGGATCAACAAAGAGCTTGGAGACAAGAGCACTGATTTTACCGATAAAATGACTTCTCAATTGGATCAACTAGGCGAGTAAAACAGCAAATTTTTAAACAGGGGGTTGTCTTTTTTAGACAGCCCTTTTTTATTTATACCGTGTTGCGTCAAATAAAAAGCTACTCTAAACAAAAAGTCATTGCCTCAGGAATCTACTTAAAAAACCCTTCTTCATTTTTCTTTCTGAATTGAGTGAGAAGATTTTTTCGGCATTGAAGAATATTTTTCCTCAAATCGTAAACATCTAAAGATTGATGAACTTTTTTTAAATCATCTTTATATTTATCTGATATTTTATCGCTCTCTATAATTCTTGCGTACGCTGTTTTTGCTTTGTGATAGCTTTTCTTGATTTTGCTTCCTATACGTATTTTTTCTTTCATTTGCATTACAGGTTGAAAGTGATTAGTATAAAAGCGTAGGTAGCCATATAATTCATTTAAAATATTCACCTCTTTTTCTGTATCCTATCGATTGTAACCAACAGCTTTTCTGACTACGGAATAATTTTTTTGTTCAACATAACAGTTGTCATTTGACCGGCTACTTCTCCCCCGGGTAAATTTAATATTTTGATCTTTGCAATAGTTGACCAATGCATAATTAATAAATTCCGAGCCATTATCGGAATCTACTCCTTTCATTGGAAATGGAATCCGTTTCCTGATCTCATCAATTCCCTCTCTAACCCACACAGAGGCTTTATTTTTCACTGCAAATGTTTCTGTCCAACCACTCCATACATCCACCATGTCCAGAGTTTGGGCAAAATCTCCTCGACTATTCCCCCCTTCATGTCCCACTAAATCCATTTCAAAGTAACCTGCTTCTTTCTCATTCCAATCTGACCATGTGCGGATGTTTATCTCGCTTTTTAAAAGTGCCCCCGCTTTAGTTCCACTTCTACCTTTTATCTCAAGCTTTTTTCTTTCCTTCTTTAAAATCCGATCAATACTTGATGCACTAATTTTAAGTAGTTTTTCTTTTATCTCCTTTTTTATCTTTAAATGTCCATTCTCAATCATGTTCTCTACAGTCTCTGTCAATATAGGTTGCAGGCGTTTGCCACATATAAAATCCATGATTTTCCATGTTTTTATCAAGGGTGTAAGTACACTTTTATCATAGATCTTTTTCCGTCCTGTTCTTGGTGCTTTTTTTGTGATGTCTCCCTTAAGTATATATTTACCTCCTATCCTTATCTTTTTATCGTGGTTTCTGAGTAGTGTTGCTGCATAGTTCCGATTTAATTTTGTCAAATTAATAAACTCATTCAATATTTCCACCTTTTCCTTTTTCTTTGCTTTCTGATATCTTTTTGCTGTTTCTCTATAAATCGCTCGCTTTTCTGACATTTTAAACCCCACTTTTTACCTCCGGTTTCATTTTTACCGGTTTATTATAATTTGGAGTAGCTTTTTTGTGACGCAATGTCTATCTTTTCGAGTAGATTTATTATGAGGCAATTCGCAGATTTGACAAAAAGCGGTTAATATGTTATAATATAAGGAGATACGGGAAAAATAGAATTCACCTGGTGGGTGAAAGAGGAAAAGGACATGAAATTACGGATAGAAGCGACGGATGAAGTGATTACGTCAGAAAGCGGATTAGTTTATATCAGGAAGATGTTGGACAAGACACACCTGAACCAACGATTAAATATGTTGGTTTTGAAGAGGAATGGAAAAGCGGTGGTAGATCCGCATCAATCCAATTATAATGTCTTAAAAAGTTATGTTGGACTTCTTAGCACGGCACAAAATGATTTTGAGCGGATAGAACTATATCGAAAAGATAAGTTTTTCCAATATGCGTTAGATATTGACAGAGTGATATCATCATCGAGCTTGAGGCAGCGGCTGAATATGGCAGGAGAGAAATCTCAATGGAATGAGACAGTATTTGAAGAGAATCTAAAGTTGCTTAAAAAAGAAAATGTTGAGTTCACAGCCGCAATAAGGGATTTGATACCCTTGGATATTGATGTCAGCCCTTTTGATAATTCGGGCACTAAAAAGGAAGGGGTGAGCCGGACTTATGCGGGATACGACGGTTATGCACCTATCATGGCCTATTTTGGAAAGAACGAGGGCTGGTTGGTATCGCTGGAAATGAGGGAAGGAAAACGGCATTCGCAATGTGACAAGGGAGAATTTATCAGGAAAGCAATTCAAAGGGCAAAAACGCTGGAGAAAAACATTCTACTCAGGGTGGACAGTGGTCACGATAGTCTTGATACACTTAAAATCGCATTATCTGAAGGAGTATCTTTCATTATAAAAAGAAATTTGAGGAAAGAAGATCCTAAAAGCTATCTTGAAAGGATAAGGAAGGACGAAAAGGCCCGGATTGAGAAGCCTCGGGAAGGCAAAACGGTTTATCGAAGTAAAATGAAAGCGGATGTCGGGCTGGAAAAAGAAGTTTATATTGCTTACGAAGTGATTGAGCGAACAATCGACAAGTCGGGGCAGATACTTTTGGTGCCGGATGTGGAAGTAAAGAGTTATTGGACGAATTTGGAAGATCCTATCGATACAATCATCAAGCTTTATCAGGAACGCGGGACAAGTGAGCAGTTTCATTCCGAAATCAAAACAGATATGGGCTTGACTCGATTTCCATCGGGAAAAATAAAGACGAACGGTGTGATTTTGGTGATGGCGGCTTTAGCGTACAATATCCTTCGAATGATGGGGCAGCAAGCGATAAAGAAAAAGAGGTTCCCGATCAGGCACCGAAAGAACTCTCGTTTTCGTTTAAGAACAGTGATAGATAAACTCATGTTTATAGCTTCAAAATTAGTCAAACATGCCAATCAGTGGAGTTTAAAAATCACTCGGAACAACCAATTTTTGGATATTTTTCGTGAAATTTATTATGAAACCGAAACAAAATTGCTGTGCTGAAAAAGTGCTTTATCCCTGATAACCGGTAAAATGGTTTATCCCTGATAACCGGTAAAACTCATTTTTAGGGAAAAACTGCGCTCTATTGAAATGAAAACTCTATTTAGACAGGTAACGAGGTGAATATTTCATTGAAAACAATTTGTGAAGATGGAGATGGGCGATAGCATCTGAAATACAGATGATCCCCTTTCTCTCCGAGGGTAAAATATCGACTAAATGGGCAACATCACGGATTGAGGATTTCTTAAATAATATATTATCTCAGATTCAAACACAATTTCTAACAAGTATTTATTTTATGAAAAAGTTGAATACTGTACAAATTGGTGATAAGTTTGAAGACCAATCATATAATCTTATATATGAAG
>JAADIB010000440.1 GCA_013151565.1 Chlorobiota bacterium | reverse complement strand
CCTCGCCCGATCGTGATGATTCTTCTCCTCTCAGCTTCCCTAATAATATCCCATACTATCAAAAAATAATTACTGAAATTAAGTTCCTCAATCACTTCAAGTTCATATTTCAATCTATCAATCGCTTTTTTCGTAAGAGGCTGATATTTCTGTTTGAGTCCTTCAAAAGCTAATTTCCAAAGAAAAGAATATGCATTTTCCCCTTCAGGAAGCGGATAGATCGGGAATTTGTACTCACCGAATTTAAGATCAACATTACAATTCTCTGCTATGTACTCAAGATTATTAAGAGCCTCCGGAAGTTTTGACCAAATTTTCTTGATCTCCTCCGGCGGATGAAAATAGAATTCCTCATCAACAAGTAATGATTCATCAATATTATCAATTGTACTGTTCTCACGTATTGCAGCAACAACTTTATGCAGGTAGAAATCATCTTTGGTTTCAAAGTATGCTGGCTGCGAGGCAACGAACTTTATCTCATTATCTTTTGCAAATTGATAAAGCTCTCTTGTTTTTTTCTTCAGTTTTTCCGTTACGATCAATTCAGCATAAAAGTTGGGAAGTTTTTTGATCTGCTCTTTTCCTTCTCTCAGTAATTCTATCGATGAACTGATCAGAAACAAATTTGACACATCCTCATATAAAAGATCGACCACTCTAAAATCATCCTTAAGTTTGCGAGTAGTGATTATCTTGCATAGTTGAGAATATCCTTCATTGTTCTTTGCCAGAATCAACATATTGATCTCGCTATCTACCGGATCATCTATTAGTGCGCCGAGTATCGGTTTAATCCCCTCTTCCTCTGCAAGTTTAGCAAATTGAATTAAGCCGTACATTCCATTTGTGTCGGTCAATGCAACATAGCTGCTCCCGTGTTGTTTAGCCAATTCGATCAGCCGCTCGTAAGGAATTGTTCCAGTTAAAAATGAATATGTTGAATGTGCATGTAGTGTAAGCATTACGACAAATCTTCGATAATTTATTTGTTATCTTTTGTTCCGAAAATTTAATTTATTGTTTAACTAATTACAAAATTTTGGACTTATGAATAAAAAAGAATTGATAGATAAAATCAGAAAAAACGGAATTTCTTTCGAGCAATTTAATAAACAAGCTGACGCATATGTGCTGAATGCTGACGATTCATTAATGGACAATGAGGAAAAGAGATTATTGAATTTTACTAAGCTGAACCAGAGAAGAACATACCGAATATTAAAGACTTATAAAGTAAGCGAAAAGATAAAGGAAGCAGTCTCCAAGGTTAATGAACCGCAGCTTTGGATAGTTCTAACAGAAGATTGGTGCGGTGATTCTGCGCAGAACCTCCCCTATCTGTACAAGATAAGTCAATTGAATGATAATATTGAATTGATAATTTTATATCGTGAAGATAACATAGACATTATGGATATGTATCTTACAAACGGCGGTAGAGCGATACCGGTAATTGTTGGATTTGACAATGATGGGAATGAGTTATTTAAATGGGGTCCGCGACCGGAAGAAGCCAAAAAGCTTGTTGCACATTGGAAAGCTGAGGGAGACTCAAAAGAACAGTTCCTTGAAAAACTTCATTTGTGGTATGGCAGAAATAAAGGGAAGGCTTTTGAAAAAGATATTCTGAGATTACTTAATCACTCAGTTATATAGATAAAAATTTCCAATTTTCAAATAACAATTACTAAACATTCATTCGATGAATTTGGGGTTTTTGAATATTGGTATTTGTAATTTATTTGATATTTGTTTTTAGGGTTTTGTAATTTCTACTTATAAGGTTTTAACACAAAGCAAATCTAGTTATCATTTTCTTTTGGTTTTTCATGAATAATCGGAACTATAATTCGAACTTTACATGGTGACGGTTTACCATCCTTAATTCCCGGTTCAAATTTTGTACGAAGAATTGCCATTTCTACAGCGTTACCGCTACCGTAACCAATATCGCTTATTACTTTCGTATCAATAACTATCCCGTATTCGTCAACATCTGCTTCAACAATAACAGCGCCTTCAATCTTCTCACGCTTAACAATAGCCGGCATATCGAGATTATCCAAAATTGATTTTATCCCTTCTTTAGGTCTGGCGCATTGGTCAATATCACACGAAAAGTTCTTAAACACCTTGTGAACTTTTTTTACAGTTTTAGTAGCACTACTCAGCGAGTCTGTTTTTAAACTATCATTATTCAACGAAATTTCTTCCGATGGAGAACTGTAATAATACTGCAGATCACTGCTCAGAACAAAAGGTATTTTGAATAGTACATTACTCTCAACTGCTTTATCGTTTATTTGTCCAGGTAAAAACTTAGTAGCTTTAACCGCTTCAATTGCCGCCTCGTCACATCCAAGTCCTAATCCTCTGAGTACATTAACTTCTTTTACTTTTCCTGTTGAATCAACCCTTGCTACAAGTGTAACATAGCCTTCAAGTCCATAAAGTTTTGCATGCTCTGGATATTTAAGGTTAGCCATGATATCCGTCATTCCTCCAACCGGCTTGGGGCATACGTCCGCACCTTCACAGATAAAGAGATCATGGTTTTTCTGAATATTGTTCTGAGTGTTTCCATATTTGTAAGCATCAACTGGGGCAATATAGAGAGAATCATAGTCAACTTTTACGACCTTCATCAGACTGCCTTTCTCATAAGTTCTAACTTCTTTTAAACCGCCGTTGTCATAGTAAAATTTTGTAATACCATCACGGACGCCGTCCTTGACCGATACTTCTTCCTTAACTAATCCGGTTTCATAAAACTCCCTTGCCACACCGGTTAGTTTGCCGTTATCGTAAGTCCTTTCAGCCTTCAGATTGCCGTTTTCATAATACCAGTAACTTGTTCCTTCCAGAACATCATTTGCAAAAAATATCACTCCATCAACTTTTCCACTTGGATAATATGTGTAGAGATATCCATTCTGTGCTGTAGCACTAATGGAGAGCAAAAGAAAAAGTATAACTAAAAATCTATTTCGCATTAAATTCGTTCAGTAATTATCATAAGGAAATGCAAATATAATGAGATTGAGTTAAATTAAATATGATAAAATTTTTGACAATGTTCGAATACAAATAATTATATTTGCATCAATTTTGAAAAACAATACTTGGTTATGCAGAACATTAAATATTTAATCTTACTTATCACGATCTTACTAATAGCTTCAGCTACTATTAGCTTCTCACAAAATAAAATCAATAGGTCAAAACTGTATTCCGATTTCGCTCTTAAAAAAAGCAGACAAGAATATAAAAACGAACTGAATGAAAAAATCAAATCCGTTTTCGGTAAAGAGTTAAGTTCTTCAAATGAAGACGAATGGAAAAGTCTTTTTAGAGAAGTTGGATTATACTACTATAGAACTGGC
>JAADIB010000230.1 GCA_013151565.1 Chlorobiota bacterium | reverse complement strand
ACGATTCATCCAATGAGTCAGGTGAATTAAATGCGTCACCTAATAATTGTTTAGAATGTTTATTGTAACCAACTATAATTTCTTTATCTGTCAACTCTGTATTGTCATTTTCTATTTTGAAATCTGTATCGCTTATTTCTTGCAAACACTTCTGCAATTCAGATGCTGCCCAACGCTCCGATTCGGAAGCATTTTCTCCAACAATGATTTTGTAATCTGTTTTCTTGTCATAGAACAAAGGATAATCAATTCGCTCACCCGAACTAAATGGAATTTCATGTTTCCATTCCTTACCGTCTTTTCTGTGAGCATCGATCTTAAGTATATAATGATCATAATCATTATCTTTAATATCCAATTTCATCTTTTCTTTTTTAGTCCATTCGCCGGACCAAACCGGTTCTTTACTTATATCATCAGTATATATATCAAGATCAACTGAAGTAAATAAATTTTCAATAACTTGATCGGTCAGTGAAAAGCGCAGTTCTGACACGCCGGACGGCAGTGTTACAACTTTGAATAATTTTCCTCTTCTAGTGAATGTATCAATATTAAATGGAAGTATTCTAACAGCAAAACCCCAGTTATTTCCCCTTTCTTCAACTTTTAATAAAATTTTATTTTTCCCTTTCTTTAAGAATATAGGGATCAAATCTTCATCAGGTTTCAAACCTCGTGCACCAGGATAATCCCACACCTCAGCACCATTTATCCAAAGTCTGCCTCCGTCGTTTGTTCCCAGCGAAAGGATATACGTTCCCTCTTTTTCTGCAACAAGTTCTTTATAAGCATAAGCAACGACAAAAGATCTTTTGGAAACTGCTTTATCCAGATTTACAGTTGAGTCTGGACTTGTGTATTCAAACCATGATAAAGTTGTACTGCCAATCTTTTCAGCTTGTCCAATCTTAACTTCAGGATTTGTTTCCCCTCCCTGCTTAGATAAATAATCCGTTTCAAATCCTCCTAAATGACTTACAGTACTGCTCCCCTCTTCAAGTTGTATGGGACCCAATAAATACCAGCTATTGATCCACTCACTGGTTTTTAGTTTTTCTTGTTGAGCAAATAGGAAATTAGATAAAACTGCTATCAGCAGAATAACTAGATATTTTTTGTTGGACATGGTTAACCTTACATTATTTTTTAATATTGATATTCATTTTTATCGAAAACCGGGACAACATTCCTGATACCAATTTTACCTTTGCCGATTGGTAATGAAATAAGTTTACCGCCAGTCGGCCAAGCTTCGTTTGTGGATTCACCGCTGATATATCCATACGCCAGAATTATTCCACCGGTATATTTTCCCCAGTAATTGTTATAATGGTCGTGACCACAGAAAGTTGCCTTCACATTTCCCATCTCTACAAATATTTTATAAAGCGTGCCGTCATCTTTCTCATAAGATACTTTCTCTAAACTAACTCCGCCTTTTTCAATACTATCATCATTCCATAGATATTGATACTGAATTAGAGGAATATGAAAAATTGAAATAGCACGGATCGTGTTATTGTACTTTTCTTTTGTTTGTTTGGAAATATTTTCATACCATTCTATTTGATCCGGCTGTACTGCTTTGATTCCATTGTGCGGACCAGTATCGAAAGCATAGACTTGCCAATTAGGAGTTTTATCATCACCAATTATAACATCAACATAATAGTCATATTTCTTCAACTCATCAGAACCATGATATCCCAATACACCCCATTCAGAAGTTTTGAAAACATTGTAGATATCATCATGTCCAAAACCTCCTTGCGGGTCATGGTTGCCAAAGACATAAAACCAAGGACGATTCAACTCATCGAAGAAATGTACGGCGTAAGCTGCTAATAGGCTGCCGTATGGTTTTTCACCGGTAAACAGATCCCCTGTTATAAAAATAAAATTCGGATCATACATCTTGACTAATCGCTTGATCCTGTTATATGTTCTCAGATCATCTCGCCAATGCCCTCTCGATCCCAAGTGAAGATCGGTAACTTGAAGTATCCTTATTGAATCCGAATCAAGATTCTGCATCGTTATTTTAAAATGATCGTCTTCAAGTCTTTGAATAACCGGTTGAGCATTGATCTCTGCAGAGAGCAAGAATACATAAACTGTAATTACTGCTGTGTAAAATATTTTTTTCATTTTTTGCTTATCCTATTAGAATCTTATTTCTTGATAATTATTTTATCACCGGAATATTTAATTACCTTATCAATATTCACTTCCGGCTCAACACCAACTCCATGTCCCTCACCAACCCAAACAATATTGAATGTGCGCTCTTTTAACATCCCGGGAAATTCCCCAACTCGTTTACCAATAGTGAAAGTCTGCTCTTTCTCATTCCAATTGATTGGTATCGTGGCATATATTCCTTTTTCATAATTATAGTTATCATTTTCATCTTCGTATAATACGAACTCTGCATCTGCACCTGTGTAAATTCTTAACTCAATCGGGTCAGCAGGCTTTTCATTTGAGAATTGCAAGTATGGTCCCATAGGTATAATTGATCCGGCTTTTATCAGCAATGGAATTTCACCAATAGGAGCCGGAACTTTGATTGTCTGTCCACCAGTAAATGAATCACCTCTCCAGAAGTCAATCCAGTTTGAAGACTTCGGTAAGTAAACTTCTACTGACTTTGTCGGTGGTATTTTCTGCGCCTCAAGTTTCTCAGTGACACTAGGTAAAATCCATGCTAGCTTTGTTACAGCGTTTCCTAACAACTGGAAATATTCAATTGTTAACTTATATTTTTTATTTGCTTCAAGATTAATATCTCCCATATCAATTGTAACACCATGCCCTGTCCAATTCTCAATAACAACTTTATCATTAATGAGTATTCTAATACCGTCGTTAGAGGTTGTAACAAATGTATATTTGCCGGTCTCCGGAGCTAATAACTCACCCGACAATCGAATACTGTAATAATCTTGATGTACTTCCTTAGGTCTCGAGACCCCGTCATTCCAGTTAATATCAAGGTCTGATCTATTACCGGTTGTAACCAAAGTATCAAAGTTAGTTCCATTGTAGAATTCAGCAGTTAGGCTTCCCTGTTTCCCATCTTTATCAAATAGGTTTGTGCTTGGGATTGTTTCACCGATATAATTATTATCATAATACATTTTTTCAGTTACCGGAGTAACCAAAAATGCCGGACCGAACATATATTCATTATCAATGTTATAAACTTTCTCGTCATTGTTAAAATCAAAAGTAAGCGCGCGCATTATAGTATAATCATTGCTTGTAACTTGCCAAGCCATCGAATAGATATACGGTAGAAGTCTATAACGAAAATTATCAAACTTTTTCAGCGGTTTATAAGTCCAAGATTTTTCTCCGCCGAAATTCCAAATCTCTCTTGCTGTTCC
>JAADIB010000316.1 GCA_013151565.1 Chlorobiota bacterium | reverse complement strand
CTCTTGACAGAATATTCAACGAGCATGAATACTTTTCTAAAGGTAGCGAAAGTTATGATGTAACGGTCAAATTAATAAAACGCTTTAAACAAAGTGTTGAAGAAGAAGGCGCTGGATTTATTGCAGTTCATCTTCCGATAATTGAGGATTTTACAATCTCTTATTTATTCTCTCGTGTTTTTTACAATCAGGATTTGATCTATGAAGAGTTATTGGATGAATTAAAGCAAAGTTGTAATCTAATCGAAACTTATTCTTATTTAAAAAATTGGATTGAAGAGCATTCAACTTCAGAACTTTTTATGACGCGGCATTATTCTCCTGTGGCTAATGAATTGATAGCGAAAAGAATTTACAATTACTTAAATTTGAACTATGAAATTTTTTCGGGGAAATAGATGGAGTTAATTTTATTTATCGGATCAATTCTTTTCTGGATACTTTACTATATCTTTGAAGGAAGTCACGATGCCGCTTTCGCAAAGGAGACAAAACTTCTGCGTGATAATATAGACCAAGAGAGATATAATAGTGAGATTAAAGATGGTTTTGTTAAGCACGAATTGGATTGGCATCTGTTTGATGCCCTTGAAAAAGCATTAACCAAGATTGTCTTTGCAATTCTAATCTATCTGATAACAAATAATTTCCTCTTTTCATTCCAGATGCTTTTGCTATCTGTTGGGATAAGATCTGTAATGCACGATATGGTTGTTGCATTGAGACTTGGTAAAGGATTAAAACATATCGGTCCGGATTTCCTTTGGTGGGATAGATTTCTTCGTAAGATGCAAAACATTGGGATAAATCAATATATTATAAAATTGGTTCCTAACATTGCTTTGGTTATTTGGATAATTTATACTATCTAATCATTCAATGGGCGTAAGGACCTCGATCACCTCTAAATAGAACACAGACCCGCCTTAAGAACGTCGGACAAACCCGCCAAAAAGGAAGGCGGGCAAGTGAAACTGATACAATATATTTGCACAAATAATTTTTCATTGTAGGGAACGAATATTTTCGTTCCCTACGATTATCTTATTTGCAGGCGCAGACTTCACGTCTGCGTAAATAATATTTTTTCGTTGACATGAAGTCAACGGTTACAATGTTTTCCAACCCACTCCTTTGTCCACTCCAGGGAGGGGACTTTAACAGCTCAAATCTTTGCGGCTTAGTGGTTCTGCGGTAAAAAAGTCAAAGAATATTTTACTATTTTTCACTTCATGCGAAGTATATAAAAGTGAATGCACAAACAACTGCAAAACAGTTGAAATAAATTCTAAGTAGAATGTTTTGTTATAATAAAAAATATTATAATACTTTATGGGTTATTTTATTATTTTTGCTCTAAAATTAAAAGAAATTTATGTTAGTTAATTATTCGGACATATCGGGATTCCCGAACTTATTTTTAGACTATATTTACGAATTTGAAAACGTTCAAAAATTCTACAAAAAAAGTTTTCTGGATAATAACAGTTATCTTGAAACTTTCAAACAGTTAAAATCCTTCGTAAGACCCCACAGAAACGATGTTGTAAATATTATAACTGATCAGTACTTAGGATATTTACCGTCAAAACTTACAGAGACAAACATTAATGCACTGAATGATGAGAACACATTTGCAGTTGTAACCGGACAGCAGGTTTCGTTGTTTGGCGGTCCGTTATATACTTTCTATAAAATTATAACAACCATTAAGCTGAGTAATCTTTTAAAAGAACGGTTCAGTGATTATAATTTTGTTCCTGTTTTCTGGTTGGAAGCTGATGATCACGACTTCAAAGAAATTCAGTCGATCAACATTATCGATCAATATAATAAAGTAAAAACAATCATATACGATGATGGCATTGAGGATGAGATCAATCGCGGTTCTGTGGGAAAACTGAAATTTAATTCTAACATCGATCATACAATTGAAGACCTTGAAAAATCACTTCGAGATAACGAGTTTAAAGATGAAATTATGAACTTGATCAATAGCTGCTATTATGAAGGTGTTACAATAAAAGCAGCTTTCAAAAAATTAATTTTTCATTTCTTCGATGAATACGGCTTGATAATTTTTAATCCGCAGGATAAACGCGTAAAAGATCTTCTGCTACCCATATTCGAAAAAGAAATTGATAATTATGCAATCCATTCTAACGAGAATGTTTTACGCAGTGCCGAGCTTGAGGAAAATTATCATGCTCAAGTTAAAGTTAATCCAATAAATCTCTTCTATTCAGATGGAAGCGGAAGACATCTTGTTGAGCCTGTTGAAGGAGAATTCCGCTTCAGAGGTAAGAGGAAAAGAATAAGCAAGGATGAGATAAAAAAACTACTTTATTATGATCCGGCTGCATTCAGTCCAAATGTTCTGCTGCGTCCAATTTGTCAGGATTATCTTTTCCCTACTGCTGTTTATGTAGGCGGTCCGGCTGAAGTAAGTTACTTTGCACAGGTAATGCCTAACTATTCATTCTTCGATCTTGTTCCTCCAATTGTTTTTCCGCGCGCATCTGCTACAATTCTGGAAAAACATATCGCAACATCAATAAAGAAATATGATCTCTCATTTAATGAATATTTCTTTAATGAAAAGGAATTAATAAATAATATTTTGAATAAAATTTCTGAATTCGATCTTGAGGAACTGTTTGCAAACTCAAAAGAAAACATCAATGAAGAACTTTTGAAACTAAGAGAAAGTCTGATCGCAATTGACCAAGCGCTTTCAGACGCTTCCGAAAAATCTCTGCAGAAGATCAATCAAACTTTAGAAATACTGAAAACAAAATCGGAACAATTCCAAGCAAGGAAACATGAAGATGTAGTTAACCGCGTTAAGAAAGTCAGAAGTTTTATTTATCCGAACAATAACCTACAAGAAAGAGAGTTGAACTTCATTTACTTTGCAAACAAGTATGGGTTGGATATCGTCAAGTGGTTTTTCAGCGAGTTAATCATCAACAAACCGGACCATCAAGTTATTGAGCTATAAGTTTTATCTGGTTCATAAAATCCGGATTTGAAACCGCAACACATTCAAAATTATTAATTCTCAATTGCTTATCAGTGAGCATTCCTAAAATAGAAAACGCCATAGCAATTCTGTGATCGTCAAATGTTTCTATTAAAACATCGCTGTTTTTTATTTCGCCGTAAATTTCAAATCCGTCCTCAAATTCATTGCAAGTCAATCCGAGCTTTTTATAATTATCGCACATTGCGGAAATTCTGTCTGACTCTTTGAACCGCAGCTCTTTCGCATTTCTAATTATGAATTTTCCTTCTGCAAAAATTCCCGCTACAGATAAAATTGGGATTTCATCAATAATATTCGGGACAATCCCTTTACCAATCTCAGTATTAATCAACTTGCTAGTCTTGATAATAAGGTCGCCAGCCTTTTCACCGTTTACTTCCACTTCGTTTTCTATTTGAATGTCCGCATTCATCTGACGAAGAACTTTAAGAATCCCGATTCTTGTTTCGTTTAACAGAACATTTTTCAATCGTAGTTCCGAGTCCCTTGTTAATAGAGCAAGAATTATAAAAAATGAAGCGGTTGAAATATCAGACGGGACAAGATATTCCTTTGCTTGCGGATAATTAGCTTTAGAAACAAATATTTTTTTTTCAATGCGTAATACGCCTTTACTCTTCAATTTCCCCAACACGCCTGTTACAGTTTGACGACTGGCGCCGAT
>JAADIB010000441.1 GCA_013151565.1 Chlorobiota bacterium | reverse complement strand
TTCTGTTAAAAAAGGAGAAAAATATATCAGAGCAGTTTTAATAATTGCTATCTTAATAATGGCTGTAAAACTGTTAAGAGTATTTTAATTTATTATGACAAAGAGAAAGATCGCCATCCCGAGCCTGCTCTAGTTAAACCAACTTAACTTTTTTCTCTACAACCTTTAACAAACTTCCCGAAGTTACCAACTCGGTAACCTTATCAATATCTTTATGCAAAACCCTATCTTTGTTCAGAGGTGCAACAAATTTTCTGATCTCACGATAAGCTGTATCAGTTCCTATTCCGCATTTAAGAGGTTTAAGAAACTCAATTCCCTGCGCTGCTGTTACCAATTCAATAGCGACAACTTTTTGCACATTTCTTAATATCTGGTAACATTTCCTTGCAGCGATCGATCCCGAGTTGTGGTCTTCTTGATTTGCCGAGGTCGGGATCGAATCAACTGATGCTGGATGAGCGAGGACTTTATTCTCCGAGACCAAGCTGGCTGCGGTGTATTGCGCTATCATAAGCCCGGAATTCAATCCGCCCTTAACGGCAAGGAATCTTGGCAGATCACTCAACGAACCGTTTGTCAATCGCTCAATTCTTCTTTCGGAGACATTAGCCAATTCTGATAAGGCAATTCCCATAAAGTCCATAGCAAGAGCCATCGGCTGTCCGTGGAAATTTCCGCCTTCAAGATGATCTCCCTGCTCGGGAAAAATGAGAGGATTATCGTTTACGGAATTCAACTCGATCTCAACTTTTGAGCAGACATATTCCACGGCATCTTTCGAGGCGCCGTGTATTTGCGGTATGCATCGGATTGAATATGAGTCTTGAACTCTGTTGTCATCTTGCAGATGAGAAATCCTGATCTTACTTCCTTTTATCAAATTCAGCATATTCAAGGCTGTGTTTTTCTGTCCTTCAAACGGGCGCAGTTCTTGAATGCGCTTATCGTATGCCTTGTCTGTACCTCTTAATGCCTCATGCGACAAAGCCCCGGCAATATCGGAATACTTTAAAAGCTTTTTAGCATGAATGGAAATATATGCTGCAAATGCTGTCATCATCTGTGTGCCGTTGATAAGCGCCAAACCTTCTTTTGCATGAAGGATAACTGGCACCAATCCAAATTTTTTGAACACATTTTTTGCGCTCATTGGTTTTGAAGTTTCAGTTG
This sequence comes from Chlorobiota bacterium, assembly GCA_013151565.1. Classification (GTDB taxonomy): domain Bacteria; phylum Bacteroidota; class Ignavibacteria; order Ignavibacteriales; family Melioribacteraceae; genus SZUA-22. The sequence goes on along the minus strand of JAADIB010000441.1, from coordinate 3,777 downwards.
TAGTGTCGGTTACTTTTTTAAATACTTGAACTTTCCCTTTACCTATCATAGCAAGGACCAAATGAGCAAGAGGCGCGAGGTCTCCGCTAGAACCGACTGAACCTTGTGAAGGAATAACAGGTATGATGTTGTTATTTATCATATCTATTAGAAGCTGCAGCGTTGTAAGTCTGATCCCCGAATGACCTCGAGCTAATGCATTAACTCTAAGCAGCATCATTATCTTTACAATAAAAGGAGGGAGCGGATCGCCGACACCAACCGAGTGACTAACAATTAAATTGTGCTGAAGTTTCTCGATATTCTCCTGCGATATTTTCACATTTGCAAATTCACCAAAGCCGGTTGTAATTCCGTAAACAACTTTATCGGTCCCATTTATCAACTAATGCCCGCGCACGTCTAACTCGTTTTTTTGATTCTGCTGTTAATTGAATTTTAACATTATCAGAAATGAATTTTTCTATCTGTTCAAGTGTAAGCGATTTACCGTCTATTCGTAAAAGCATAGTTAGTTCCTTTTTCAATTATTCCATTTTCTACAAGATGCTTAATCTTGGATCAATCTTTCTGCTAATATAATAAAACAGCAGAAGATTTGATTCGTTTAACTTGATTTATTGTCTTGCAAATTTAATTAAGGCGGAATAACTCCCTTCATCGGCTAAACGAAGAGCAGTAATATATTCGCTTCTTGTTTTACTAATTTCTGTTAAATTTTTACTACCCCAAGAAAAAGGTTCTTTTCCAAAACATTTTTCAATTAATATATCCCCCATCATTCTTGAGTGTCTTCCGTTTCCATTTGCAAAATAGTGTATTTTAACAATTCTATGACTGAACCTCACAGCGATTTCATCTTCGGAAAATGTTTTATTTTCAATCCAGTATTTGCAGTCATCAAGAAGCATTTTCAAATCTATACCGATTCTGTATTTATCCGAACCAATGTTTTTGTCTGTAGTCCTAAATTGTCCCGCCCATTTCCACACATTGCCAAGCATCCTTTTATGAAGTTCTTTTACAAAATCTTCTGTCAGTACTTTCTTAATCGTGAACTTCTTAGCGAGAAGCCATTGATTAGCCTCGTCAATATTCAGTTGTTCAAATTCGTCAAGCTCACTGCGTGTTGTAACCGACGGAATTAAAAGCCCCTCTTTTTCATCTTCATCTATAGGGGTTTGACCGTTTATGTATTCCAGATTTAATCCCATAAATATTTCGGAGTTTGTTCTTTAATTATTAAGGCTCTTTCTTTTATTGCCTGCTGTAATCTTTCTTCGCTATTTTGCTGGTCTTCCAATGCCATATTGTGAGATGTTTTCCTTACAATTTTTTCAGCTAATTCCATAGCACGCTTTTCTATCATTTTTTCCAGTGAACCCTCTTTGGGAATAAAACCATAAACTAATTTTAAGTCTAATGCCTCACCGACCTCCATCAATTTTTTTAATGTAATAGTTTTATTTGCCTCTCTATCTTCAAGTTCTTTAACAGTAGGCGAAGTTTTTCCTAAACGTTTGGCAAACTGAACCAATGTCATATTAAGAGCGGTTCTTATTGTTTTTATCCATCCGTTTGAAGGGATGATAGATTCATCCAAAACAGATAGTTTTTCCATCTTTTTATCAAGTTGTCGAATTATTAATTTTTTATTCAGAGTTTTCATTAGGATATATCCTTATTTATCTGTTCTCAATATATGGTTATTCCCTAATATTTGCAAGAGATATATCAGGGTATTTCCTAATGTTTTTATATATAAATGTGGGAAAATTTATGATTCTAGATTTTCAACAAAGTTTTTTAACCCTTATTTATCAATCTCTCAATTTTGTTGTGGTTTGCTTTATCGGTTTTATAAGTTACTTTAACTTCATCATCAATATATTCAGTTTTAATTACTTCGGCAAGGGAATGTATTTGAGACACAAGTTTGGATTGTGTGATATTCAGAGTGACCGTTTTCTCGTTGTATTCATGTTCATAAATCTCAATCAACTTTTCCTTTACCGTGTTGATGTTATACCCGCGAACTGCCGATATGATAATGCTATCGGGATATTTCTCCTTGATGTAATCAATTCTAGCTTTGTCTTCTAGGTTATCAACTTTGTTGAAAAGATGAAGTTTCGGTTTGGTGTCGCAGCCGAGTTCTTTCAGAGTTTCGTCAACAACTTTGATATGATCTTCGAAGAAAGGATGAGAAATATCAATTACGTGTAGGATAATATCAGAGTCCCTTACAACATTCAATGTGCTTTTGAACGATTCGATCAGATTATGCGGCAGCTTGCGGATGAATCCGACAGTGTCGCTTATCAACATTTGTTTCCCTTTTTCAATTTCGAGTGAGCGAGTTGTGGAATCCAATGTTGCAAAGAGTTTATTCTCGGCGAGGACATCTGCTTCGGTCAATAAATTAATAAGCGTGGACTTACCTGCGTTTGTATATCCCACTAGTGATGCGGTCAGAAATTCTTTTCTCCTTAAACTCTTTGTCCTATTCTGACTTTCAATCTTTCTCAAGTTCTCTTTTAGTTTACTTATACGTGTTCGGATAAGTCTTCTGTCAGTTTCTATCTGAGTTTCGCCGGGACCTTTTGTACCGATACCTCCAACTTGTTTCGATAAGTGGGTCCATGCCCTTGTTAAACGAGGCAGCATATATTGCAGTTGAGCAAGCTCCACTTGGGTTTTTGCCTGCTTTGTTTTTGCATGAGCAGCAAAGATATCAAGGATCAATCCGCTTCTGTCCAAAATCTTTTTATCGATCAACCTTTCCAAATTCCTGACTTGTGTTGGAGCCAGATCGGAATCAAATATCACAATATCAATATCATTCAACTCAACTAGCTCGGCAACTTCTTCCGCTTTACCTTTCCCGAGGTAAAATGCTTTATCCGGTTTCTGCCTTTCCTGTATTACTTTCAGTATTGTTTCAGCCCCGGCTGTCTCAGCAAGCATTTCAAGTTCGGTTAGATGTTCTTCGACAATGAAATGTGTTTCATTTTTTGTTTTCAAGGCGACTAATAGCGCTCGTTCTTTTTTATCTTCTGTTATTTCGTTCATATAGGTTTATTGTTTCTGCATTACAATAAAAATCTCCAAGGTTTTGGAAACCTTGGAGGTTTATTTAATTAATTATATCAGCTAATTCATTCTTCGCACTTTTTGCAACGTACATTTCAATCAAAGCAAGGATCAATGCAATAATTAAAAACAACTTCCAAAGCTCAGAGCCGTATCGTGCTTGAATGATCTCTTCTTTATAGTTGTTGTTATCCATATTAAGGATAACTCCTGTAAAACCATTTTGTTTTATCAGTGATTCAAAATCATCGGGAGCGATCTGTTTCAAATTTGATTCTTCAAGATTAACATTTACTGCTGCGGCATTGATCAGTTTATCTTCCGAATAAAACTTATACACACCTATAAGATCAGTGTTTTTATATTTCCAAAAATTTGATTTCATATTTGTGTCCAGATTTATGAACTCCTCACTCTTATCCGGTCTGACAACCTTCACTTGCGGCAGTCTGAAACGGGAAATATCAACTTCAATATCTTCCCCGGCTAAATATCTTTTAGCGCTGCTTCTATTGGACGTTAAATAATGAACTGAGCGATTGATAATCGGGGCGAAGATACTTTTAAGCGGGAAATCGCTCCAAGATAAAACCGGGGCAACATCAAATAGAAAAATTCTTCCGTCTTCCAATTTATATTCACTTAAAAACGATGATCCGTCAAGCAGTGTGTATAAGTTTTATT
>JAADIB010000167.1 GCA_013151565.1 Chlorobiota bacterium | reverse complement strand
ATCTCAGTGAAAGAATAGAGAGCGAACCGATCAAATACAAAATGCGGTTTGCAAATGTGGGTACAAAAGCTTTTCCTATTAGGATACTTGAAAATTCAAAACAAATATATTCTGGTACCTTAAGCAGAAAGAATGCCAATTATTATACATGGGGAACTCAGAGTGTTATAAATGCACAATTCGCCGGTGTTCTTCCGGATAATAGAAGTGTTCTAAAAATGAGCATTTCGGCATCATCGCCTGATTCCAAAGCTTATATTGATTATTTTGAGATTGAATACGAACGTAATTTAATTGCACAGAATGATGAAATTTTGTTTTTTGCAGGGGAAAAAAGAACTGAAATTGAATATCAATTGAAATTTGCAAGTACAAATGATATAAAAATATTTGACGTTACCAATAGTAGTGATGTAAAACAAGTATCATACTCGATCGATAATAATAAAGGGATCATCAAGGTCAAAGACCGTGAATATACAGACGGTTATTCTAAATTCCTTGCATTATCTCCATCTAAATATAAAGCTATCTCTAAAATAGAAAAGGTTGATAACTCCAATATTCACGGTTTCAGCAGCGGAGTTGAATACGTAGTGATCACGGATAAACATTTTGAAAGTGAAGCGAATGAACTTGCAGAATATCGTCAAAATGATTCTCCGCATAAACTTACTGCTAAAGTATTTTTTGTAGATGAAATTTTGAATGAGTTCTCCGGCGGTTTACTTGACCCGACAGCTATTAGAAATTTCCTTAAATATGCTTATGAAAATTGGCAGACAAAACCTTTTTATGTGCTTCTATTCGGAGATGGTGATTATGATTATTACAATGTTGAAGGTTATAATAAAAATTTTGTACCTGTATACGAAACTGTAGAATCATTAGATGAACTTAGATCTTATCCAATGGATGATTACTATGGAAGAATTGTTGGCGATGATGAAAGCGCAGACCTCGCTATTGGTAGAATAACAATTCAAAGCACCGAACATGCTAGGATTTCAGTTGATAAAATAATTAAATATGAATCTGAAGAGAATGGACTTTGGAAAGACCTCATTACACTAGTAGCTGATGACGGACTTACAACTGATGGTGATGACGGCGCTTTGCATACACGTCAGTCGGAAAAATTGGACGCTGATAGAGTTCCTGCTTTTATGAATCGTAAGAAAATTTATCTTGCAGCTTATCCTACTATTCAAACTGGTTTTGGAAGAAGAAAACCTGAGGTTAACCAGGCTATAATAACTGCTATCAATCAAGGTACTTTAATATTGAATTATATTGGGCATGGCAACCCGGAAGTTTGGGCGCATGAATACGTATTTGTTCAGACTTCAACAATTCCAAGTTTAAAAAACGACAAATACTTTTTCTTAACAGCGGCAACTTGTGATTTCGGGTTATATGATGACCCTTCTTCGGAGAGTTCTGTTGAAGATATGCTTCTTCTCGAAGATAGAGGTTTGATCGGAGCTTTTTCTGCTGCAAGAGTTGTATATGCTGGTCTGAACGAACAGATTAATCTGGAATTTTATTCTCATCTACTTGGCGGGTCTTTAGAAGATATGGTTAATAAATCTATTGGTCAAGCTTTCTATCAAACCAAAGAAAACAGAATTCAAGTTAATGATGAAAAATTTCATTTGTTCGGAGATCCGGCAATTAGATTGAACTTACCAAAAATCCCTACTACTATTGAGCATGTTAACGATAATGATCTTTCATCAGATGTTCAGTTAAGTGCGCTTAGTAAAGTTTCTTTGGACGGTCTTGTACGCAATTATGACGGTTCTGTTAATACTTCCTACAATGGTGAAGCAATTGTTACTGTGTTTGATTCGGAGAGGAAAAAACCGCTTCCTGAACTAGCCCGTAATTTTTATATGATAGAACCGGGGGGTGTTATATTCAGAGGAAGAGCTTCAATAACAAATGGAAAATTTGCGGCTAACTTTACCGTACCGAAAGATATCTCTTACGAAAATAGTACAGGTAAGATTGTTGTATATTTGGACGATGATAGGAGTGATGGTATTGGGTATACAAAACAGATCACAATTGGTGGAACTGATTCAACAACAGTTAATGATGGTAATGGTCCGGAAATTGAAATACTTTATGATGAAAGTGAAACATCAAATGCTTACTTAGTTAATGAAGATTTTACTCTTGTCATAAATCTAAGTGATGAAACGGGCTTGAATACTACGGGTTCCGGCATTGGTCATAAACTTGAAGGTGTTATAGACGATGATGAGAGTAAAGCCGTAGATTTCACAAACTATTTTATAGGCGATCTTGATGCAGCGGGCAGATCAGGACAAGTTAACTATAAAGTAAGTGATGCGGCTCTCGGTGATCATAAAATTGCAGTGAAAGCCTGGGACGTGTTCAACAATCCTTCGCTGGAAGTCAGCTATTTTACAGTTGTTAATTCCGGTGAAATTGTTCTAAAAGATGTTGTAAACTATCCGAATCCTTTCAGCAGTAATACAACTTTTATTTTCCAGCACAATATTGTTGAACCGATTAACATTAAGATTAAAATTTATACTGTAGCCGGAAGGTTAATAAAAGTGATTGAAGAATACAGTGTGATTGATAAATATGTAAAAATTGATTGGGATGGAAGGGACCAAGACGGTTCTCGAATTGCAAATGGAACGTATTTATATAAGCTAATAGTTAAATCGGTAGATGGTAATTCAAGTCAAAGTGTACTTGGTAAATTAGCTGTCTATCGTTAGAATAGAAAATAATTTATTTAATAATGGAGGTATAATTTTAATGAAACAATTATTTGTTGTATTGATTTTGTTTACATTATCAATTGGTTATGTCAGTGAGGTCAAGGCTCAAGGTGAAGCTGCAGTTCCTTATCTTCTTCTTGCACCTGACTCGAGGTTTTCCGCATTGGGTGAAACGGGAACTGGTTTAGCAGATAATTCTGCTGCAATTTTCTGGAACCCATCGGGTATCGCATTTCAGTCAGGTACAGAAATCGGGCTTACACATTCAAATTGGCTGCCGCAATTCGGACTCGACCTATCATATGATTATTTAACATTCCGTACTTATATGGAATCGATTGACGGAAGTATCACTGCAAGTTTAACATATATGAATTATGGAGAATTCCAAAGAACAGGTTCCGGTGGTCCCGAAGTAATTGGTACTTTCCGCTCGTTCGATCTTGCTGCAACAATTGGTTACGCAACTAAATTGGGTGAAGATTGGGGTTTGGGATTCAACTTCAGGTTAATTCACTCGAACTTAGCAAATCAGCCTACGGAAAATGAAGTTGGGTCAGGTGTTGCAACCACAGTTAGTTTTGACGTTGGAGGTATGTGGCGACCGCAGAATTTCTTAAGCGGTAATTTTAGTATTGGCGCCAATCTTA
>JAADIB010000242.1 GCA_013151565.1 Chlorobiota bacterium | reverse complement strand
CATATTTCTCTTGATCAAGAATGGTCATCATTAATTATTCTCCGATCAACCAGTCACAAGCATTCGTCCACAGTTTTGCATAATCTTTCCAAAAAACGAAATTGCATCCCCAATGCGGTGCAGGGTCTGAAGTATAAGCCAGCACTCGTCCTTTTCCGAATTGCCCGACAGATATTGCCGGAGATTGTTCATCTTTCCAGTTTGCAATTACATCACACCCGATACGCGGTTTTACTTTGTTGAAACCAAGGATGGGAGGCATTTTAGTTAAATCTATATCCGCTAATATTGGATGCTGTATATTTACCGCTTCCGCTTTAAAGCCCTCAGTATTTTCCCTTAGATCCTCAACCTCAAGACACTCGCAGGGAAGAATGTCCCGCAATGCAGTTCTTCCCCAGCCTCCTTTTCCCATCTCGCCGTTAAAACTTAACCAGCCGCCAAGAAACATTATATGTGTACCGGCATTGACTGCCTCGGTAGTTAGGCGAATACGGTCGGGGAAAGTTAATACTTTTGTCCCGAAAAGATGACGATTGAAGAATTGCGGATTAAGCTGAAAGTTTTTAGACTCAACATCTGAAAAGATAATGATATCATATTCATCCAATACTTTTTCATATTCTCCTGGAGGCATATTATAGAAATCCCAAGTAGGAACGCTGACTATTTTGTGCCGCCCGCTCGATTCAACTGCAGAGACAAGCCATTTGCCATAGTTGATAAAATCCAATCCTTTCGGGGAATGATTAAATGATGTTTCTGCATAGACAGGACCAAGTTGAACCGCCCAATCACCAATGTAATAAACCTTTGCCATGGTTTTTCCCTTTCTTATTTAATAATCAAATTTTCTGAAATGCATAAAAAACATTTATATGAAAAATTTTCGCAATAACACTTTATCTCCATTTGTGTACTGACTCGATCAAAGCTTTTATATTTTCGAACGGTGCATCATTTTCAATTTCGATATAAAATATACCTCCGCCGCCTAAGGTATGATATTTTTCTGCGTACCTTTTAATTGCTGTATCTATCTCTTTCGGTGAACCGTTCGGAATTAGATATTGCCTATCCGGGTGAATATACATAACCACTTTATGCTCTCGACATTTCTCGATATATGCGGGATTAGATTCAAAGAGATTTATCTGCGGCCATATTCCATCTATATTCAAGTCTATTAAGTCATCGAAAGTACTGCCCAGAAAACCGCAGATATGAAAGAATACTTTTTTCCCTGCCTTGTGGATAGGTTCCATCAATCTTTTATAATGCGGCTTAAAAATGGACTGGAATAATTCCGGCGCAATTATGTGATTATTCTGCGTACCCCAGTCATCTCCAAACATTATAACATCAACTCCAGCATCTAACATTCTATGAATTTCTTCTAACCAATATTCCGCCAATCTATCAATAAATTTCAAAAGCGCTGGTTCCTCAGTCAAGATATCCATCAATAGTTCGTCCAATGGACGGAGTGCATGCAGCTTCTCGAAAATGGAAATCCATCCTGAGAAAACGAGATATTCCTTCTGCTGTTCCGCTAGCACCGCAGAGTCGATTGCAGGCAAGGATGGAAATTGATAATCAACTGCTTCATCCCAATTTTTGAACGGGTATTTTTTCGGATGACCCCAAATTCCGTATATCAGATATTCCCACTCCGTTCCCCACTCATCAATTTTGAATTCGTGATATCTACCATTACTGTCGATTGTACCAGCAGGCGGAGAAGGAATAGTGCCGAATGTAATTGGATTATCAGGCGGATATTCATTGAAAAGATCAAGAAGTTTTTTACCATGTACATAAAGTCCCGCCGTAGATGGATGATAAACTACAGGAATTTTATCAGGATTATTAAATTCAAAAGCATCCAACATACGCTGTCTTGATATGTTTTTTAATTCAATCATATTTAAGATTCACTCCTTGTCTGCCTTTGGCGGATCGCTCTTTCTTTTAGGATCGACTTATGCATCTGATGTAACTATACCTCTTTCCAACTTTACTTTCTAAACTTTTCCAATTATAATGTCGGGTAAACTATCAGGAAATTCTATATATACTTTTTGATTTTTATTTTGCAAATCAATTAACCTTGTTATAAATCAGTCCATCTTTTTCTAAATCCGACTCTATCTAGGACCCAGTTAAATTCCCGCCATTCAATTTCACTCATAGGCTGCTTCGCTCTTGGAGGAATAATATTCGGATGATCAATTACACCGCGCATATGCAGCATAGCTTTTAATAATTCTTCCGGATAGCTATCGTAAAATGCAAAGTAAGGCATAATTTTTTGATAATATATTTCCGCTGCTTTTTCTTCATCCCCATCTAAATATGTATTCACAACAGCGCCGTGAAGATCAAGGGCTTCTGTTCCAGTCATAAAAGAAGTAATCCCAAGCCGCAGAAGGTGGATCATATTTTTACCTCCGGCACCGCCAATAACCTCTAGCTCACCTTTTGATAATTGAATAATTTCTTCTGTTTTGGGGATAAAGTTATTCCCTTCCGCTTTAACATATTTTACATTTTCAATTTCCTGAAACATTTTCCAAACGAATTCCGGCGAGAGTACGTTTGCCGATTCCGGAATATCCTGAATAATAATTGGAAGCGGTACTGTATCTGATAATTCTTTATAAAATTTATATGCTTCATCTTGTGTCGGCAAATTTATCAATGGAAGGGCTGCCATTATAATATCAGCGCCAAGATGTTCCGCTTCCTTTGCATAGTTTAGTGCAACGTTAAAACCTTGAGCAGTTACACCAATGAAAACAGGAACACGTCCTGCTGTTTCATCAATAATTATTTTGGTTAATAATGTTCTATCAGTATCCGATATTTTATGGAACTCAGACGCAAAACCAAAGTGACCAATCGCCACAGCTCCGCATTTTAATGCGTACTGAACTAATCTCCGCTGGCTTTTTTCATCTATCCTTCCATCGGGTGTTATTGCCGTTGGCAGTATCGGCATCATACCGCGAAAGTTGTTTTGTTTTGTTTCAAATTATTACTCCATTTGTTTTATTACAATCAATTTAAACCTGGTGAATCTTCCGGTCCGGCTCCCCATTCTTTATTTGGTGTTGGTCCCATTTCAAAGATCAATGAACCGCCATTCACAATATCTGCATGAGTTAGCCAGGGTTTCTCTAATTTTTTACCATTTAATTCTGCCGATTGGATATAGATATTTTTGGAGGAAATATTATTAGCTTTAACAATAAATTCCTTTCCTTTATACGGGCTACTTAGTTTAATTTTGGCTTCCTCAAAGAGAGGAGTTCCAATTATATAAATATCCTGTCCAGGTGCAACCGGGTAAAAACCCAGCGCACTAAAAACATACCATGATGAAAGCGAACCCATATCCTCATTACCGCAAATTCCTCTAGGTCCTGTCTGGTAAAGCATCTCCCTTATTTTAGCTATTTTTTCCTGGGTCTTCCAGGGCGCTCCAGCATAGTTATATAAATAAGCAACATGATGCGACGGCTGATTGCCATGCACATACTGCCCAATGGTGCCAACAACACCAACATAGTTCGGACCGTTCACTTCCGGACTCATATTAAACAAAGTATCCAATCTTGCTATAAACTTTTTATTGCCTCCCATCAGGTCGATCAAGCCTTTAACATCATGCTGAACAGACCATAGATATTGCCAAGCATTTGATTCTGTATAATGACGATTGGGTCGAAGACCAATCCAGAGCGGGTCAAAGCAGCTATAATATGAATGCTCACCGTTCTTAATTATTGTGGGCGCCTGCTCACACACTTTAAGCCAGGAACCGTCATACATCCGGGGACGCATAAATACAGTCTCTTTATCGAAAACATTTTTATAGTTTAAAGATTTTTTCGTAAAGTATTGACTATCTACTTTTTTACCGAGGGTCGCAGCTAATTGAGCTAAACACCAGTCATCGTATGCAAATTCCAGTGTAGCGGGAATTGATTCGGTTTCCCTATCCGCAGGTATATAGCCAAGTTTATTGTAATATTTTAATCCGCGCCGAGCTGCAGAAGGAGGAATCGGAGATGGTGGTAACTCAGTTGCCTTTTTACGCATCATATCATAGATAAGATCAATATCATAATTACGGATCCCTTTTACGTACGCATCTGCTACCATCGGGACAAGGTGATCTCCAACCATTCCCTGTCCATAATTATTCCATGCATGCTGTGCAGGCAGCCATCCATAATTTTTAGTTTTAGTAACGATAGATTTGATCATATCATTGGCACGATTCGGTTCAAGTAAGACCATTAAAGGTTGTTCGGAACGGTAAGTATCCCACGCAAAAAATGAGGGATAGAAATCATAACCTTCCGCCGTATGTACTTTGCCGTCTATACCAAAATATCTGCCGTCAACATCATTGAATATCTGCTGTGCCAGAAGAGAGTGATAAAGTGAAGTGTAAAATATTTGTTTTTGCTCTTTAGTGCCGCCTTTAATTTCAACTTTTGCCAGTTCTTTATTCCATGCTGCGTTAGCTTCCGAGCGCACTTGTTTGAAGTCCCATCCTGGAAGTTCAGCCTCAAGATTTTTTTTTGCGCCATCTATACTTACATGAGAAAGAGCAACTTTAACCAGTATCTCTTCATTTTGAGAAGTTGAATAGTCAAGAAATACACCAACTTCTCTCCCTGTCTCGGCTGTTTTATAGGGATTAATAAATCCGCCTCCGGATTCAGGCTTTGGATAACCTTTATTCCATGTTCCAAAAGATCTGAACGGTTTACTAAATTCCGCGACAAAATATAAAGTTCCGATTTGTGATGTTTTATAACCTTCAATTCGCGTCTTGTTTACAATTTTGATATGTGATTTTTCCTCAGCAAGCGGACCAAGCGAGTGACCAAGATCAATAAGGATGTGCGCATTATCCGCATCGGGAAATGTGTATTTATGAAATCCAACCCGTTTAGTAACAGTTAGCTCAACCTTAATATTGTAATCTTTCAGCTGTACAGAGTAGTATCCAGGTGAAGCAAATTCCTCAGCATGATCAAATCTTGATCGGTAGCCCTCATCCGGATTTTCCCTGGAACCGGGGTCTATCTGGATCTCATCGTTAATAGTCGGCATTATTAGGACATCACCCAATACGATCCAACCCGAGCCGCTGAAACGTGTATGACTAAATCCCATTATTGATTTATCAGCATACTGATAACCCGAGCTATAAGTCCAGCCTTCGTTATAAACATCGGGGCTTAGCTGAACCATAGAAAATGGCAATGTTGCGCCGGGGAACATATGCGCAAAGTAATCCGTTCCTATAAATGGATCTACATAATCGGTAAGACTTTCATTTTTTTCTGAAGAACAGGCTGTAATGGTGATAAGAAACAATATTAAGAATATTTTCATTTATTTCTTCCTTATTTAGTTTTCAATTAAAAATCACATAATTAATTATCAATTTTTCCTTCTTGAGTCCAAACCGTAAGATTTTTAAGATCCTTTCTCTTTCCGGTTAGCAAAGAAGCTACTGCAAAAATCGTTGCGAACATTACTATATTACCTATGAATCCCGTATAATATAAATCAAAAGGCAGACTCAGCCAGTCAGGAAGAACACCGCGGCTATTCAGTATAGTCCAAAGAGAAAACAAAAATGTTAGAATAATTCCTACCCATGCTGTACGGGCATTACCGACCTTAGTTAAAAATCCGATCATGTATAATCCGGTTACTCCTCCCATAAGAAGAGAGATGAGAATAACACCTGCATCCTGCAGAGTCTTTGTTTCTGTTTGTGATAAAATTATAGCGCCGACAATCATTATAACGGAAGCTGCCGTAGCCAGTTTCCACGCAGTATGCAAATAGTGTTTATCCTCTCTGCCTTTCACCCAAAGGCGGCGGTAAATATCATGAACTCCAACTGTTGAAATAGCATTAATGCTGGAATCAAGTGATGACATTGCCGCAGCAGCCGCGGCGGCTATTACCAATCCGCCAATACCCGGCGGCAGATAATGGACTATAAAATAGGGCAATACCTGTTCAGCTTTACGAACACCGTTAAGCATTTCTCCTGTTTCCAGAGTCGGGAATACCTGGAAGAAAACGTAAAGGGCTGTTCCGAGAAAGAAATAAAATGCCCAGATAGGAACATTGATGAACGACACAAACATGGCTTTACGAGCTTCATGGATACTCTTTGCAGTTGCATACCGCTGTATTACATTCTGGTTTGACGTATACTCCTGCATCCACTCGGTCATACCTACGAACAGCATCATTAATGCAGTTTTTTCCGATAAAGAAAATCCCCAGGATACGGGTAGAACATTCCCTCCCAGCTTGCCAATCAGCGAATGCCATTTTTCCATCTCTTGTAGCAACCTCTATAATCTGTGCAAACCCGCCAGGAAGTTTATATACTATAACCGCTAAGCAAATAACTCCACCTGCTACCAGCATGATGGTCTGTAGAACGTCCGTCCAAATTACTGCATCAATCCCTCCCATGATCGTATAGATAGATACAAATACCCCGGCAACCAGAATGCTTACAAGCGGATCGAGACCTGTTATTTCGTGCATAAGAAGCGAAAGCAGATAAAGGATAATGCTTATCCTGACCAGTTGACCAATCATAAATGTTACAGCGCCATAAGTTCTTACCGATGACCCGAAACGATTTTCGAGATACTCATAAGCAGAAATGATCTTTGTCCTTCGGTAAAACGGCAGGAAAAAATATGCTGCTATAATAATTACTATCGGCAAGGTAAATCCAGGTAAGATCCGCAGCCAAGCGGTTTTAAACGCATCTGCAGGGAAAGCAAGAAATGTAACCGAACTAATTGATGTGCCAACCATACTCAGACCAATTACCCAACCGGAGAAAGACCGACCGCCGACAAAGTACTCTTCGGTATTCGTATTTTTGCGTGAGAAGTAAAGTCCCATAGCAACAAGAACTCCCAGATAGGCGGCTAAAGCAGTAAAGTCCAACCAGTGTAACTTCATTCAATATCTCCGTGTATTATTATAAACAAAATAGTTCTGGTACAAAAAATCATCATTCATTTAAATTACTAACTTTATTGTTTTTTCAATCCCATATTCTTTATGAGCCAATCAGCAGCATCGTTGAATGCTTTATACGGATTAATATGATGTTTTGATTCGTACCAGATTACTTCCTTTGGTTCTTCAGCTTTTGAGTGCAGAAGCATCGCCATAGGTTTTGGAATTATCTCATCATTTTCAGCATTGATAAAGAGAAGCGGGCGCGGTGAGATTCCTTTTACAAAATTAAGCGGTTCAATAGGAGCCATCATCGCAGTAACTTTATCCCCGAATCCTTCAACTCCTTCCATTGCTCTCAGCCCTCCTCCTGCAATGCAGATCACAGGAACTTCAACTCTTTTATCAACACCGCAGAAAACCGTTCCGGCAATTCCGCCGAGACTGATCCCTATATAACCGGTTTTTGTCGAGTCAATATCTGAACGCGTATCTAAATAATCCAGCCCGCGTCTGAGGTCAAAAACAGTCTGCTCAATTGCATCACGCAAAGTGTAGTCAATACCTTTGAATTTATACTTCTTCTTTACCCGTTCACCATGCATGGCAAAATCGATACGAAAGACGGCAAATCCCTTACTGGATAATATTGAATCACCGAGCACCATGTAATCAGTATCCTTACTATCACCAAGCCCATGCTGGATTATTGCAAGCGGATAGGGCTTTTCACCCGTTTCAGGTAATGACAACAAGGCAGTAACACGATTATTATGCACAGAGTTATAGGTGATATGAAACAAGTTACTCGAAAGAGTATCGATCACTACATCAAGGGGATAGCGCTTATCATAATCATAGAAATATTTCAGATCAACCGATTCCTGTTCCATACATGAAACAAACGAGAACAGGAATAGACCAAAAAATAACTTTTTAATTAAACTTGCTTTCTTCATTTTGAACGATCCATATTTATTGGAAACATTTAAGATTACTATTTACAATTATTATCTTGGTTTTAATTTTGCATATTAAATTACTGCAATTTCTCCATTATTTCTTCTTTTACTTCGTTGTATAATGACAAAAATATAAAAAGATTCGTCGGCTATTAATTCGTTTTTCAATAATTCGTTAAAGGCTTTTGATCGAAGTTTCGTCATTTCATTTACCAGATTTTCAATATTTTTCTTTTTCTTTTCGTCAATAGCTCTTTTCCTTATATCTAATAATGCTTGGTAAAATGTTTCTATCCTCTTCTTACGGCGTATTATCATACGTCTATGGAAAGAAGCAAATGCACTGCCCACAATAGCAATTATAGAAATGAACGGCAGAGAAGTGAAGCATATTTAGTCCATATTGAAGGTTTATCACGACTGATATATTACTCCGTACCAGCATGTAACGGAAAAGTAAAACTTTCGGTATCGAAATCAGTTTTCAGCATATTATAAATATTATCAAGCTGAACAAGTTGTGCTTTATCTTCAATTAATGTTTTAACTATGTTATAGACAAGTGTATTATCCAGATCATTATTCAACCCAACTAATATGTCGTCAATAGCAATAGTTAAAACCGGAGAGTTCGGCTTTCCTTTATAAAATGATTTTGGAAGTACAAAAGGACATGAACTTTGAAAAGAGATCTTAAATCTTTCTACTGATGAGCCTTTACCTAATTGAGAAACTTTATACTTTATCCTCAGACAAATCATAAGTGATTTTAGTTTTCTGACCAATCTCTTTTTGCAGAAGCATAACAATAGCTGAGTCAGATATTCTAGCTGATCCAAGTTCTGTGACTTTTAATAAAGTTAAATCTTTATTGCCGCTGGTACACGAGACGAAAGTTATTATGCCCAGTATTATCAGAGCATTCCAAATTTTATTCATATATACTTTTTATTGAGTTTAACAAATTAACAATTTTAATTATTAGATAGATCTTCCTTTGTGATTTCTCTCTTTTCAAATCCTGGACCTTGCCAGGAAACTTTCAATTCCTGCCCGCCGCCTTGCTGGAAATATCGGACTTCTATTTTATGCACTCCTTTACTCAAATTGATCTTTCCATATTTCTCATGATAGCCGTGTCCACCGTCATTATCAATAAGCAGTACATCACCAATATATAGTTTAGTGCCGTCATTTGATCCGCTGTAAAAAGTATATTCACCAGGTTCCTTAATATTAACAGAAGCTATAAGTAAAAGAGCATAATTCTTTTTATTTGTTTCAACTTCTTCTAATCGGAATTGACCAATAGTACCGGTCTTATCAGCCGTTAGTTCAATAAAATTGGGTGTGCGTCCCCAGTTTCCTATATAATATCTATATTGTATTCCTTTACCGAGTTTTACTTTCTCGTACTTGGAGCTAATAACTTC
>JAADIB010000386.1 GCA_013151565.1 Chlorobiota bacterium | reverse complement strand
GAGCAGCTAACTTCGGTACAATGTTCGGTTCAAGAAGAACAGCTGATTTTTTAAGTAAGTCAACATGGTGGCTTGGCGGATCATTACTTGCCTTGGCAGTAGTAATAAATCTTTTCTTTCTACCCGGTCAAACTACCAGCGAACAGAGAAATAGTATAATCCAAAGTTCGAGACAAATGCAGCAGGCGCCAACAACACCAATGCTGCCAACTACACCTCCAGCTGCAACGGATAACAATAATAATAATAATAGTAATAATAATACGACTACACCGAAAAAAAAGTAGTTAATTAAAAATTTAGTAAAAATGCCTGTCTCCTTTTTTTAAGGGACAGGTTTTTTTTTCTAAATGAATCTCCCCGCCGCAAACAGACGGGGTATCATCATGGAGTAAATAAAATATTTTCGCAGCAAGGGCGCAGGGAATTCATCCCTTGTCTGCCTTTGGCTGATTAAATATGCGAGTTAAGATTATGAGTAAAAAGAAACAAAAAATTGAAAAAGCTTATAAAGACATGGACTTTTTAACTTCTACTGATGCTAGAGAATTAAGGATCCTAGCAGAGTTTATAGAGCCGAAGTCACGTTTTCAAAAGTTCAATATCATCGATACGATCGTATTTTTCGGTTCTGCCAGAATCAAATCGATGAGAGAAGCTAAAGCGGATCTGAACAAGTTGAAGAAAGTAAAAAATACAGCTTCAAGAAGTCACAAGGAAAAACTAAAGGAAGCAGAAAAGATGCTAACCATGGCTCACTATTACGAGGATGCGGTTGAGTTATCTAAAAGATTGACAGAGTGGTCAATGAATTTACCTGTTGATGAAAAACGATTTATTGTCTGCAGCGGCGGGGGACCTGGAATAATGGAAGCGGCAAATAAAGGCGCTAAACTTGCCGGCGGATATTCATTGGGACTGAACATTAGCATCCCGTTTGAACAGTTTGTAAATAAATATGTGGAGCCGGAACTTGGATTTGAATTCCACTATTTCTTCATGCGTAAGTTTTGGTTTGTTTACCTTGCAAAAGCGCTTATTGTTTTCCCAGGCGGTTTCGGTACGCTGGACGAGATGATGGAAGTTATCACTCTTATGCAGACGAAAAAGATAAAAAAAGAGATGAAAGTTATAGTATATGATGAAAACTACTGGAAACAGGTTATTAACATTGACAAACTTTTGGAGTTTGGTACTATAAGTAAAAGTGATATTAAACTATTTGATTATTGTAATAGTGTTGATGAGATGTTCGAGAAGATAACTTCACATTTTCATAAGCATTATTTGAATGGACATAAATAAAATAAAAAACCCTCGTTATTCGAGGGTTTTTCTTTTTAATAATCTCTTTGAGATTCTTTGTAAGCTCTTCTTCTAGCTTTTATGCGTTCCATTCTTTTTTCAATCGATGGTTTAACATAATACTGTCGTTTCTTAAACTCTTTTAGTACACCGGATCTTTCGTACTTTTTCTTGAAACGCTTTAGAGCTCTGTCAATATTCTCATTGTCTGAAAGAATAATACCGACCAAACTTACTCACCTACCTTCTAATTATAATTTGATTTTTAAAGTCTTTAAAGTTAGAAATAAATTGGGTTTATATCAAGCATAATTTCATAGTAAATCAAAATTGGGTTACTTGAAAATTCTGCCGTTTTTTATATAGTTTTTTTGACTGCGTACATCATAAAGAAAACCGTTAACACAAGTGAAGATAAGTTCATCATTTTCTGTAAGAATAAAGTTCGCCGGTTCATCCAACTTGAATTCCATTTTAATGTCAGAATTATTTTCAATGATATTTACCGGAAGTAGGGTAAATTTATCCTCGGTATTTATTGAATCCACTTTAACGAATGAGTAACCTTTAGACAATATCTTTTTCGGGATGTCAATTGCTTTGAGATCGTCAATATTTTTGAATGTTTCGGGATATATTTTTGCTTGTTCAAGTTTCATACCTTTGCAGTCAATCTCATCATATCCGTAAAAGGTGGAGAGGTCTCCCACATCTTCAATCACGCCGTCAAAATAAAAATCTCTGCTGTCAGAAGTTCCTTCTTCATTCTGATTTATCCCGATGTCAATAAGATATTCCTTACCGTTATTAAAGACTGTTACGTTTCTCAACAACAGATCGAATAATTTCTCCTTATTTTCAGGTATGGCATTGTAATCTTCAATTGATTCATTATTATAAGATCCGCTTGCAATTGAATACAGTCCGCTGACCAAAGCAATGAAATTGATCTTACGTAAAAATTGTTTTTCATAATTATTTTTCCATCCGCCCGATTCTATCAGAATAAGACTACTGCCCCACTTAACAAAGTTATCACCGAATGCCCGCGGTTCAAAATCATCACTGTATTTTGCAATATGACCGGGGATAAAATGATCCAATTCCTTCTTCAAGTAAGCGATCAACTTCATAGCATTTTCACGTACATCGTTAATGTCTTTTTTATAATTGAACGCTGGTGCGAGGAAGGAGATAGTTGCCGCTTTGTAACTGTTGCCTACAGTGTATCTAGTGCTCTGATCGTGAAGATTAAAAGCAAAGGCAGGTTTCAGACTGTCCTGAACAGCTTTTAGAATTTGTGATTCGGGAAACTGCAGCCTCAACGCATCCCTGTTGATGTCGATATCCATATCATTACGCCTAGTAAAATTTTCAGTTCCGTCGGGATTCAGCATCGGGATAAAATAGAATGAAACTTTTTCCGTAATTAAATTTCTGACATCAGAAAACTCGGTGTTATCGGAAGCAAAAAATTTAATGAGATCAAGCAATGCCATAGTTGCTGTGGATTCATCTCCATGCATCTGCGACCACGCCAGCACATTTATCTGACCGGTGCCAATTCGGATTAATTTTATTTCTCTTTCTTCAATAGAATGCCCCGCATTTACAATTTTTATTAAATCGGATTTATGAATTTTTTCTAGTACATCCATCAACTCTTCATGGGAAAATCTTTTTTCAATGATTTCATTTTCCTTGAATTGAGGATATTGATCATAAAGCATCTGAGATAAGTTGTTCTGTGCCACCACAACACCAAAGATTGTTATTGAAATTAAGATAGTAAGAAAGACTGCTTTTGTGTTCATTGCATTCTATAAGATGTTTAATCCATAAAAGTAAAATAAATAATTAAACTTAGATTTGTCGTTAAAAATTTTGGATTGGTGTGGGGTAGTAATTTATAACAGCTAGAATATATGGAATTAGATTCTTATCTACTTCTGTCAGATTAAAACATCAAACCTAATTTCAGAGCAATATAAAAGACTCCAAGTTCTGTAGTGACTTGTCCTTTCATTTGTTCTACGCCTTCAGTAAGAAATTTGGTAAAATGATAACGCATGTTCAATCCGATGAGATTAGTTTTACTCAAACCGAAATCAGCGCCAAG
>JAADIB010000390.1 GCA_013151565.1 Chlorobiota bacterium | reverse complement strand
TTGAAAAGATCGTTAATTTTTCCAATTGCAATAGTTTCAAACCCATTATTTTTTAATACATCCATGATCGTATCGCGAGGTGGGTCGATAGAAAAATCTTTTCTGTTAGTTGTACGGGTATAGTTTCCATTCTCGCCCAGAAATGGACGAGCAATTACTCTGCCTATGGTATCTTTTCCAACCAAAACTTTATGACGGGCAATTTCACAAATTTCATATAACCGATCTAATGAAATTACTTCTTCGTGTGCGGCAATCTGAAAAACAGAATCAGCGGAAGTATAAACTATCGGGAAGCCGGTTCGTACATGCTCATCGCCAAGTTCGTTGATAATTTCCGTACCGGATGCAGCCTTATTACCTAACGCCCCTTTTAAGCCTGTTAATTTTAGGAATTGATTTATGATCTCATCGGGAAATCCATTCGGATAATATGGGAAATCAAAATCAAGCTCCAGACCTGCAATTTCCCAATGTCCTGAAGTGGAATCTTTACCCGGTGCTTTTTCTTTCATCTTCCCGTATGAAGCAAGAGGTTTTTCGACAGGCGGAACCCCGGCTATCGGGATGATGTTTCCCAGTCCTAATTTTTGAAGATTTGGAAGATGCAAGCCGTTAACCGCTTTAGATAAATTACCAAGTGTATTGCTTCCTTCGTCATTATAATTTTTTGCGTCGGGAAGTTCTCCTACTCCAACACCATCAAGCAATATAATCAGGAAATTCTTCACATTATTAGCTAGATGTTCTTAACAGAGTTTCCGCCCTTCTCTGTTGCCTTATTCAGTGCAAGTTCTGAATTTTCAAGAAGCTCCTGAACTTCCATCTTTTCGTGTGTGGCTGCTATTCCGATTGATACGGTAAAAGTTGTTTGCTTCGACACAACAGAAATAGGAGTTCTGGCAATTTTAATGCGGAGTTTTTCCGCCCAAAGGAAAACATCTTTTGGAGTAGTGTTAAAGAAGTAAACCCCTAAAACATCCCTGCTTAATCTACCCAGAATATTCTGTGCTGATGTTGCCTCCTTGATCATGCCGACGATCGATTTCAACACTTTAGGAAACGGATCGCCTTCAAAGAATGATTCCTCTTCGATAAACTCATCGATCTTTATAAGCGCTAAAGCTCCGGGTAATCCGGCGCTCTTTGACTTTATCAGGTCAGAATTCACTTCCCTGATGAAACTATTATTGTTTAGGAATTTAGTTTCGATATCAACTGAAAGTAAGCTGCGAAGTATTTTCTGAGTTGAGAATGAGTAAACTATATATGCAAATATCTTAGTTGCTTTCTTAATAAAAGAGACATCGGCATTGTTGTATATATTTGGTTTTAATCCTTCAAAGCAAAAGACACCATAAATTTGTCCATCGTATGCAAGCGGCATTGCAAGGAACGAACCTCCGAATGTTATATCTTCGTTTTTAACAAATCGCGGTGTTGTATCTACTGAAGTATTATCAACCTTGACAGGAATACCGCTGATAATAGCCTTTCCTACCAAAGTACCGGAAATCTCAATGTCCAGATTTTCTCCAACATATTTTAATGAAGTATTGTTGAAGACCTTCGATGTTTTGAATTTCTGCTCTGACGGTTCGTAAAAAACAAATGTGAATACATCCCAATTTATTAGCTTCTTTACAGAGTTTTCAATTGTTGCATATAGTTCCGATTCATCCTCAAATTTTTTGTCGGCAGAAACAATTTCCAATAAAGCTTTCAACCGCTGTTCCGCTTGTGAGTCGGAAAATTTTTCATCAAACAATGAAATGAGCAATGAAATAACCCGCACAAATCTGCCCAGCGAATAAATAGTTTCAATACCGAAAGCATCGTTTTCTTTTGAATCCAATGCAAGCACACCGGCAAGATGTTCGCCGTAATAAAGAGGAACACCTACAAAACTCTTTATCCCCTGCGGAGAATTATAATAACGAATAACATCATATTCCGCCGTGCGTGAAAGATCTGTAAGAAGTTCCGGTTCCTGATCCTGAACAATTTTACTCAGCACATCATCTTCAACATCATATTTCTGTTTCTTGATATCATTGCTGACAGATGAAAACTTTTCAAGCGATAGTTTCTGAGTTTTTTTATTATACCAGAAAAACAAAGTTGAATGAGCAAAATAAGCTTCCCTGATCACAAGAAGAATTTTTTCTAATGCAAAACCGAAATGCTGATCATGACTGATATTTTTAGGAATTTTCTCGGTTGCTATTTTTTCAAATGTAGATTTAAGATCCGGCGGTTTAAAATAACTTTTTCCTGCCCCAGAATTATGAGCAGAAGCGGAAAGGATTTCATTGGAGCGTACAACTTCTATTTTCTTATTAGGAGAAATTATTTTGAATCCGTCTTCCTCAAAACTATCTCTTTTTGTTGAAACGGTATCAATCTCATCATCAACTGCATCAGTCTGCGGAGCAAGTGTATCGCTAAAAGTTTCTTCCATCCGCGAGGAATCACGTAAGAAAATTATAAATGCAGTATAGATAACTAAAGTAGCTGAGGTTAAGATCCTGATTATAAGATCATCTGTAAAGAATGGCACAGCAACAAGAACTGGTATGATTGAAAAGATAAGAATTCGTTTTTTATTTCTATTTCCAATTTCCATGTTGCTTCATTTTATTAAATTATTAAAACGTAATTGGAATTATAATAAATCTTTATTAAATAATCTTCAACTATAACTATTAAATAAAAAATTTATCAGTTCTTTTTTCCCCGTTCCCTTTACACTGGAAAATAGGAATAAGTTATCTCCCATACTTAATTCCGGGAAAAACTCTTTGATCTCTTTTTTGACCTTTGCTAATTCCGATTGTTTTAGCTTATCCACTTTATTAAGTAAGATAATATAGGGTATATCCAATTCAACTAAAAACTGGTTGAGAACAATATCTAATTGTGTAGGCTTATGCCTACTATCTATAAAATGAATTACACGAGAGATGTTAATATTATTCTGGAAATATTTGATAAGAACTCTCTCCCAGTAATCACGTTCGGATTTGGAAACTTTTGCATAACCAAAACCAGGAAGATCAACCAGATAAAATTTATTATCAACATTATAATAATTAAGGGTACGGGTTTTTCCGGGTGTTGAGCTTGTTTTTGCCAGGCCCTTTCTGTTAAAGAGCGTATTAATAAAAGAAGATTTACCGACATTGGAGCGTCCGGCAAGCGCAACTTCGGGCAACTTCGTTTTAGGAAGTTGATCAAGTACTGATACCGATTTTACAAATTCAATTTTACTCATAAAAAAAAGAGTAACCGATCATTCGATTACTCTTTCCCTGTAATAATCAAGAATAATTTATTTATCTTCTTTTTTCTCTTCTTCATTTGATTCATCTTCAGGTTTAGCTTCTTCATTTGTTTCTTCAGCTTTAGCCTCGGATGTTTCTTCTTCTTTTACTTCTTTAATTTTTTCTTCTGCTTTTTCAGTAGTATCTTCTTTAACTTCTTCAGAGATTTCCTCAACAGTTTCTTCCACTATTTCTTCAGCCTCATCAACAGCTTCTTCCACTACTTCTTCAGTTTCCTCAACTTCAACTTCATTAACAACTTCCGTATCTTCAACGGTTTTTTCTTCAACGGTTTCTTCTACAACTTTTGCATCTTCGGTTTTAGCCTTTCGAGGTTTTTTTCTTTCAACAATATCATTATAATCAACCAATTCAATGATAGCCATCTCAGCTGCGTCGCCTAATCTCTGTCCTAATTTTACTACCCTAGTATAACCACCCGGTCTGTCTCCTATCTTAGGAACTATCTCGTTGAATAATTCTTTCACAACTTCTTTATCATGAATATCCCTAGCTACAATTCTTCTTGCAGCAACACAATCATTTTTTGCTCTTGTGATAATAGGCTCAACAAACATTCTTGTTTCTTTAGCTTTTGCAAGTGTAGTCTGAATCTTTTTTTCTCTTAACAAAGCAGTAGCTAATGCTCTTAAAGTTG
>JAADIB010000325.1 GCA_013151565.1 Chlorobiota bacterium | reverse complement strand
TTAAAATGTTCGCATTACGGAATGGGACATATGACGTTGGTATTTCTTCTGTTTCAAGGTCGGCTTTTGTTACCTCTATGGATCTATCCGTTAGAGATGAGCCGCCGATTTTTGATAAATGATTAACGTCTATAACAATACGTTTTGCCGCTTGATAATAATCGGCAATATTGTTAAACGCTTTTAGTTCTCTTTCCTGTGTGCGCTGCCCGTAATTAATATGAGCAAGTGCAAGGTCATACTCTTTATTTGCAATTGCAGCCGTTACGCAGCTATCTAATCCTCCGCTGACTGCAACTACTGCTAATTTCTTTTCATTCATACTTTACTACTTTTAATAATGAATCAAAAATTACTAAAATATTGCGTCAAAAATGAAAGACCGATAATATTAACTTCATAATTTCACTAAAAGATTTCTCTATTTAAAAATGAAATTTTATTATGTTTAAAAACACATATTTCAACAGGAGTTACAAATGCAATATACACAATTAGGGAAAAGAGGTCCCACGGTTTCAACGGTAGGGTTTGGTGCATGGGCAATAGGAGGAATGAACTGGGGGAAGACCGACGACGAAGTATCGCTAAATGCTTTGCACAAAGCTGTTGATGAAGGTGTAACCTTAATTGATACAGCTGATGTTTATGGTTTCGGACATTCCGAAGAATTAATATCAAAACTAATTAAGGAGCGCGGTAAGGACAACATTATTATTGCAACCAAAGCAGGTAATGATTTTTATAATGCCAGTTCTGAGGACGATTCTGGCTATGGCGCAATAAAACAAACCTATACTAAAGATTATATCATTTTTGCAGCGGAGCAAAGTTTAAAACGACTTGGTGTTGAGGCTCTCGATATTTTACAGCTTCACAGTCCGAATATAGACAAGCTTGAACGAGACGAGCCTTGGGAAGCATTAGAACAATTAAAGAAAGATGGAAAAATTCTTCATGCAGGTTTTAGTATCCAATCATTCAAAGAAACAGAACACGCTCATTTGTTAGACTTACATCATGACTTGATTGATTCAATTCAAGTAAGATATAATCTCCTGGAGCGAGAAGCAGAAGAGGTGCTTTTCCCTAAAGCTCAAAAGTATGGGATTGGTATTATTGTTAGAATACCATTACTGTTCGGTTTACTAACTGGGAAATTTACTAGAGAAACAAAATTCATTGAAGAAGATCACAGAAGCATGAATTTATCAAAGGAAAAACTGGAAAACTACTTTACTCAGCTTGAAAAAATTCAGCCTTTGTTCGACGAATACCCGGATCAAAGCATGGCGCAAGTAAGTTTGAGATTTTGTATATCTCACCCTGCTTGTCATACTGTAATTCCCGGTGCAAAGACTGATAAGCAGGTTATCGAAAACTGTTCGGCTTCTGACTTAGGTCCTATTCCGGAAAATATTATTTCAAAATTAAGTTAATATTAAGAATAGTATGAAAACTATTAAATGGGGCATTATTGGTTGCGGTGATGTAACAGAAGTTAAAAGCGGTCCCGCATTTCAACTGGTTGCAAACTCTGAGTTAGTCGCTGTTATGCGGCGCAACGGTGATTTGGCAAAAGATTATGCCAAACGACACAAAGTTGCCAAGTGGTATGACGATGCTGCATCTTTGCTTCATGACTCTAATGTGAATGCAATATATATTGCTACTCCTCCATCGTCGCACAGTGTATATACAATTGCTGCAGCAAACGCTGGTAAACCTGTTTACGTTGAAAAACCAATGGCTATGAGCTACGAAAATGCCAAGCAGATGATTGAGGTATGTGACAGAAATAACGTCTCTCTTTTTGTTGCTTATTACAGAAGAGCGTTGCCTCGATTTTTAAAAGTCAAAGAACTGCTTGATGAAAAAACAATTGGTGATGTTAGATTTGTAAATATCCGCTATTATGAGAAACCGAGAGAAGATGATGTAAAAGGTAACTTTCATTGGCACACAGATCCTAAAATAGCCGGCTGCGGATATTTCTGTGATTTAGGTTCACACATACTTGATCTAATTCAGTTTCTACTAGGTGATATTACAGAAGCTTTTGGACATGCCTCAAACCAGAACAAAATTTATGAAGCTGAAGATATTGTAACCGGTGAATTCATTTTTAATTCCGGTGTACACGGCACCGGTATCTGGGCTTTTAACGCTTCTGAAGATCGGGACGAAGTAGAGATCGTTGGCTCGGAAGGAAAAATTGTTTATTCCACCTTCATGAACAATCCGGTTGTTCTTTATCGCAATGAAGATAAAGAAGAGTTTAACATTCCTCACCCAAAACATATTCAGCAACATTTAATTGGGTCTATCGTTAAAGAATTAAGAGGCGAGGGCAAATGTCCCAGCACGGGAAAAACAGCGATTAAAACAGCTTGGGTAATGGATAAATTATTAGGCAGAATTTGATCATGAAACCGACATTATTGTTTTTAAAACACACAATTGTATGACTATAAAAAACCTTCGAGGTTTTTAAATTTAATAAATTAGAAGAATTAATAAATTGAATAAACAGCACTAAATTGAACAAGTTACGAAACCTCGAAGGTTTGATAAATAAAATTTATAAACACATGAAAAAAATTGAAATCAGAATTATATTTTTGTCCCTGATTTTTTGTTTTTCCTCTTTATCAGCTCAGGGCATCGGAGTTGGAAAACGAATAGATCTTACCAATAAACTTATCTTGGATGTTAACGCCGGACAGTTTGCACAGCTTTTTATTCCAGATTATTTTTCTGCTTCCCAAGACGGCAGCTTTCTTTTGGTTTTTCATCTTCATAGCGCGTCTTGGACAGCCAAGGATGAGGCTTACAAATCAAATACAAACACAGTTCTTTTTAATATTCATCTCGGAGGATTTTATAGTTCATACAAGAATTACTTCATCAATCAAAATAACTTCAATAGGATTTTAGGTTTGGTCATAGATGAGTTAAAAGCAAATAACATTATTGACAATCCGATAATTGAGAATTTGATCATGACCTCTTTTAGCGCTGGTTATGGCGGAGTGAGAGAAATTCTAAAGACTCAATCGTACTATGAAAAAATTGATGCTCTGACCCTTGCTGACGGTCTTCACTCAGACTTAGACCCCAGTGTGATGAAGGAACAGATGAAAATTTTTCTCCGTTTTGCTAAAGATGCCAGAGACAAAAAGAAGATTATGCTGCTTACTCATTCCAATATTTTGACTTACACATACGCCAACACCACCGAAACCGCCGATTATTTGATTAACAATATCAATACTGTTAGAGTAAGCTACGATGCTGTTGATGAAATAGGAACTCAATACTCACGGGCTGACTCCACGTTAAGGGCTACAGAGGAACAACCGCTGAAGATCATATGAAACATTTATATAATATGGATTTAATGTTAAAGCAGGCTGTTGATATACTGAACACACCGACAAATGTTGACAAGAGTGAGACAGAAAAGAATTACGGTTATAAGTTGATGCAGAATTATCCAAACCCTTTTGGCGAAGCCGTCCCTACGGGAAACCCAAGCACAACAATTAAATATTCCATTTTAAATGTAGGGACAAGGTATGCTTCGTCTTTACGAAATGTAACACTTAAGGTTTACGATATACTTGGAAAAGGAGTGGCAACCTTGGTCAATGAGCCGCAGCAGGCAGGAAATTACACTGTGCAGTTTGATGTTTCAAATAGTGGTCAGAAAATCGCCCCTGCCTCTGGTGTTTATTTCTACCGCCTTTCTACGGAAGCCTTTTCCGAAACAAAGAAGATGATCTTATTATTTTAGACTATAATATTTCTTATTTTTATTTTAATGTTTTCAAAACTATTGCTTCAACACAGGAATATTAATGAAAAAGTTTTTGTTCTCCTTCTTGCTCTTGTTTGTTTTCAATTCAATGAACCATGCACAGCTTGACGATGTTAAAGGAATTTGGCCGTTTCCGCCATTTCAATCATCACACGGAATAAATGGCGCCTTTGCCGAATTTAGAAATACCCTGTCTTCTGACCATTTTCACAATGCTGTAGATATCGGCGAACCTGACGGTAACCCGTGTTACCCTTCTCTTGACGGAACAGTCTATACTTTGGAAAGAAATGGCTCCAATGCATTTATTCGAATTATCACCAAAGTAGACAATAAATGGAAACACTTAACTTATTTACATATTAGACCGAATCCATCTATATCGGTAGGAGATTCTGTGAAAAAAGGCGTAACTGTAATTGGTTCTGTTGTCAGCGGTATGGGACATGTTCATTTGATTGAGCGTGAACTTGGTAATAACATTGACGATTATGTAACCGAGATAAACAATTTACGCAAGAATGGCGGCTTGACTCCATATGTTGATAACTGGGCGCCGGTAATTCACGAAAGCAGTTTGAAGTTTTATGTCAATGCGACCCCGGAACAACTCAAAGCAGATCAGCTGCACGGCAAGGTCGATATACAAATAAAAATTGAAGAAATAAATGGTACCTCATCCAGTCAAAGGAATAACGGAACATATATTGCCGGTTATAGAATTTGGAACGAGGCAGGAATAGAGATAATTTACGAGCCTGCCGATGCCGGAGTAAAATATCGATTTGGAAACCCCTTAACTCTTACGTCCACAATGTGTTTGTCAAAAATGTGGCTACGCTGAGTAATCCGGTTTACTGGATTACTAATGGTGACGGTGCTGATGAAATCAATGAAACAAAAATTGTGAACGATAATTATTTTGATGCTTCCGCATTGCCGAGCGGTAATTATCAACTGGAAATATTTTCTGAGGATACCCGTAATAATAAAACCAATAAGTTTTTTCCAATTACAATTGTTGATCCGGCGCCAAACATACCTACAATTTATACCCTATTAAACATTAATAAAAAACAATCATTCACAATAACATGGAAGACATTGAATCGGATATTGTTGGATATAGACTATATTATGCTGCAAATTCTGACACATCTAATTGGCAGCTTGCGGGTGATGAAACAACATTAACAAATGAAATTAATGAATTTACATTTACCTCTCCATCCGAATTTGTTGTTCCGCCTAGCGGTAAAACAAATTACTATCGTATGACGGCTGTTGATCAGGTTGGACAGGAAAGTAAAATGAGCGATCTGTTTGTCTGCTCTGATCTGCAAGACGGGACAAGCTACCCAACTGCCTTAATTGTAAATGCTTTTCCAAAGAAGAATGCAGATGATGAAAGAGATCCACATTCATTTACCGCCTCATATTTTAATGCTCTATCAACAACAGATTCA
This sequence comes from Chlorobiota bacterium, assembly GCA_013151565.1. Taxonomy (GTDB): domain Bacteria; phylum Bacteroidota; class Ignavibacteria; order Ignavibacteriales; family Melioribacteraceae; genus SZUA-22. Next base: position 317 of record JAADIB010000325.1, on the reverse strand, counting down.
GTGGTTATATCCTCAGCTTCTAATAACTATTTTGTTGACGGCATTAATGACATTTCGTTTCTGCAAAATTATGATCTTGTTGTTTGGTTTACAGGTGACAACACGAATCATGTAACGACTTTTGATGTAAAGGAAATGTATAATCTCGCACAATATTTGGAACATGGCGGAAACCTTCTTGTCTCCGGTTCAAAGATCGGTTATGATCTGGATGAAAGAAAGACCAACTTACCAGCCGACACTCTGTTTTACTACCACTATCTGAAATCAAAATTTGTTTACGTTGGTGATGATTTTATGAAACCCGCTGCGGGTTT
>JAADIB010000287.1 GCA_013151565.1 Chlorobiota bacterium | reverse complement strand
GGCAAATATTTTGTAACACAGAATACTATTCTGTGCTACGCATATTTTGTTAAATTTAACCGGAAAAATATTTTTCCTAGCTGTTATAATCAATTGTTTTTATTGATTCTAATTTAGCCCTCGAATTGCTGTTTTAGACCAAGTTCATGATGGGATAAAAAAAGAAATTACAGCCGAAAAACCGGCGAAGCTTATATCCTCACCAATGAGCGTAGATAAAAACATCGGAGGTTTGTTAATGATAGTTCTATTGCCATCGAAAAGAAGAAGTGAACTTTAGCTTTAACGGTGAACTGCATTACCATTTTTTTTTATGTTACTAGGCGACCAGACCGGTCGCCCATAAGAGAATTTAGCTGTACTTCATTTATTCATCAAAACTGCGTACTGCATCGTTAACCGTATCAAAATAATTAAAAATAGTATCAAGTTTTGTTATTGATAGTACACCTTGAACCTTATCGGAAATAGCAGCTAATTTCATATCTCCGCCACCATTCCTTAATGTTGTGTAGGCTCTTATCAGTATCCCGATCCCAGTTGAATTAACAAATTTAACATCACTAAGATCAACAACGAACTTCTTATTACCCTCATCAATTTTCGAAGCGATCATATCCTGGAATTCCGATGCACCGGGACCGCCTTCTAACTTGCCCTTAACCTCAATAACATTAACTCCTAAAGTATCTTTCATGTTGTATTTCATAATTAAATCCCTTCTGATTGTTGAATAAATTATAATTATAACTTAGTAATACAATGATTTCAAGAAGCCTTTGAATAACCTAAAAGTCTCTGTCATTCCGGCAATCATTTAGCCTGCCTTTGTCGGCAGACAGGCCGGAATCTCACAAAAAATGATAGATTCCCCCATTGGGGCAAGCTGTGTAAACCTGTCCCGTGATGTTTTTACACGGGAAACATCACGGAATGACATTCTTAGAGAGGTTATTCAAAGCCTTCTTCAATTAAATATATTTTTTTTTGCACTTCAAGATCATATCAAAAACAAAAGCCCAATTCAATTAATTATGAATCGGGCTCTTGTTTAAGGTTATTAAATCAAATTACCTTACTCCGGTATTTCCATTCCTACAAATCTGGATGTCCCGGTTTGATCAACAACTTTCAGCAATACTGCTTTACCTTTATTGTCGTCAATTATATTTTGCAATTCCGAAACGGAATCAATTTTAATTCTGTCAATTTCTGTGATCACCAACCCCGGGAAGAGACTCTGGTTTGCAGCTTTGCTGAATCTCTTAACTTTTGAGATCATAACACCATTATCAACTTTGAATTTATCGTACTCTGCTTCATTTAGATTTCTTACCGTCAAACCGAGATTATCAAAAGAAGCTTCAACCACTTTATTATCTTTTCGCTTTTCTTTCTTCTCTTTTGCAGCAACAGTGTTATCAGCAGCTTCTTCATTACGAGCTTTAAGAGTTATATCTCGTGTAATATAGTCGCCGTCCCTGTAAATATTCAAAGTAATAGTATCGCCGGCACGTTTTGATGCAACATAACTTTGCAGTTGATTCGGTCTGTCCATTGTATGACCGTCAACATCAATTATTATATCCCCTTCTTTAATATCTTCTTTAGCTGCAGCGCCGTCTTCCATTACCTGCTGAATCAATATACCTTGGGGCTTATCCAAACCTACAGCCTTCGCCATATCCTCATCAACTTCTTCAATTCTTACTCCGATATATCCTCTATGTACTTTTCCTGTCGAGATAAGATCCTCAGCGACAACTTTTGCTAAATTAATTGGAATAGCAAAGCCATATCCTATATACGTTCCTGTCATTCCGTTTGTTGCAATTGCCGAGTTGATTCCGATTACCGCTCCGTGAAGATCAACAAGCGCTCCGCCGCTGTTGCCCGGATTGATTGCCGCATCGGTCTGAATGAAATTTTCAACTCCGTAACTATCTTTAATTATATTTACGTTTCTTCCTAGTGCGCTTACAATTCCGGCGGTAACAGTTGATGATAACGAAAGCGGATTGCCAATAGCCATAACCCATTGACCGACTTTTAATTTTTCGGAATCACCTAGATATGCAGCGGGAAGATCTTTAGCATCGATCTTGATGACTGCCAGATCAGTTAACGGATCTGTTCCTACAACTGTTGCTTCATATTTTGTTCTGTCTATCAAACCTACTGTAACTTCCGTGGCATTTTCAACAACGTGATTATTCGTTAAAATATATCCGTCATCGGAAATGATAACGCCGCTTCCTCCGCCCTGTCTTTCTCTCGGTACATCAGGCTGAAATGGGAAGAAGAATTCAAATCCTTGGTGCGGATTTTTGCTGTTGTCTGCTCTTGAAATTACTGTGATCTGAACAATTGATGGTGTGACTTTTGCTGCTGTTTCTACGAATGAATTATTAAAATCTGTTACTTGCGGATCTTGATTTATAATGGGAGGTGTTTTTCTGCCAATTTGGACGTCGGCTAAAGCAGGACGAACATAACCAAAACTTGAAACCAGAACTGAACCAAATACAGCGCCTATAAAAAGTAGAGCTATAACGCCAAGATAGTTTCTACTTTTTCCCGAACTAGATTTTTTATTGAACATTTTTTCCTCACAAAATTGTTAATATATTTTTAGCGACTTAATACCTTGAAATTCATCGACATGATAAATGAGAAATCTTTCAAAAAATGTTATGATCTCTTTTAATTCACTTTCTGTATAAGTACACTTACTATTTCTTTGACTTAGACAAACCATCTTCTTAAAAAGTTCCATAGAAAACTCAAATAATACGAGATGATTTTCTGAACAACTTTTGCACATCAGCCCGATCTCATGATTATAAGAAATATTCCCCCTATTTAATAGCGATTTGTGACATACACTGCACTTATTTGTTTCTAATCCGTACCCGATCTCTTCCAGAAAAAATTTAAAAAACATGCTGAAAAGAAGTATCGGCTGTGTAGTTTCATCTTCCATTCTCTGCAGAATTTTTTCCACTCCGATAAATAATCTTCTGTGCTGGTCGTTTTCAACCGTGAGCCTAAGAAGCAGTTCAAAAACAGCAGAAGCATATTTTAGCTTTTCCAAGTCGGATTTAATATTCGGATAATATGCTATCAAGTCTGCTTGAGTAACAATTTGAAGATCACGTCCTTCTTTTTTATACAAAACCAGATCGACATAGTTCAGTACATCAACGGTTTTGCCGATCTTCGATCTTGGAGAACGTGCACCTTTGATAATCCCGGAAATCCTGCCCAGGTCTTCCGTGTAAAATTTTGCAATTTTACTAGTATCACCAAAATCCAATTTGCTGAGTACAAACGCTTTTGTTTTAATTATTGAAGACATTAAAAACTATACGGAGGTTTATGGTTTTTCTTATCGGTAATGATTGCCGCTATCAATTCATTCGGAGTCACATCAAACGCCGGGGTATATGCATCATAA
>JAADIB010000268.1 GCA_013151565.1 Chlorobiota bacterium | reverse complement strand
GAAGGATTGGAGTTAACTATGAACTTTAAATTGGAGAAATAGAAATGGAAATTAAATATGATCTGCAGATAAAATTCGGTTCACAATATGGAGAAGAAGAAAAAGCTGCTGTATTGAAAGTGCTTGCAAACAATGCTCCAACCAGCGGAAATGAATGTATTCGATTTGAAAAAGATTATGCAGAATACACAGGAGCAAAATATGCAAGGGTTGTGAGCAACGGGACTGCAGCGCTATTTCTCTCTATGGTTGGATTGAACATTAAGCCTGGTGATAGAGTGCTGACTACACCGATAACATGGATCGCAACAGCAGCAGCACCGGCAACACTTGGTGCAGAAGTTGATTTTGTGGATATTGATCCGGATACATATAATATGGATCCAGATAAACTTGAAGAAAAAATAACTGAAAATACAAAAGCAGTAATACCAGTCCATTTATATGGTCAGCCATGCGATATGGATCCCATCATGGAGATAGCTAATAGATATAGTATTGCAGTTGTTGAAGACGCTTGTCATGCAATCGGTGCAGAGTATAAAGGGAAAGCAGTAGGGACAATTGGTAAAACCGGGTGTTTCAGTTTTCACGAACAAAAAAATATTTCGACTCTCGGTGAAGGCGGTATTGTTCTAACAGATGATCCTGAACTATTTGAGAGAATTGCACTCTATCGTTCCCACTGCACAAGAGTTCACGGCAACAGCACAAAATACTGTAAGTTGGACGAAGAGAAATTCCCGATTGGTAAAAAATTCTGGTGGCAGGATTTTGATGATACAGGTTACAACTTCAGAATGACTGACATTCAAGCAGCAGTCGGAATTGAACAGCTGAAAAAGATTGATATGCTGAATCAGCATCGAATAGATAATGCAGCATATCTTACAGAAGCGCTCAAAGATGTTCCGGGATTAAAACTGCCGAGTGTAATACCCGATGTTAAACATGTTTATCATCTTTATCCGGTTACGATCGATCCGGATGAATTTGGTATGACAAAGGAAGATTTTATTTATGACATGCTTAATAAATATGGTATTAAGGTAGGGTTCCATTATATACCTCTTCATTTGACTACGGCTTTCAAAAAGAGAGGGTTTAAAAAAGGACAATTCCCAAACGCAGAAAAACTCGGCGAACATTTGGTCACGCTTCCGATCAATCCGCGCCAAACTGAAGAAGCGTTGGAATATCTGGTGAAAAGTATTAAAGCAGTTAGAGAGAAATTAGCATCAACAGTTGTCTAATGGAGAGGTAATAAAAGTTATTAAAACGTGACTGTAGTAAGTGATTATTTTATCCAACGAAAATGATTGAATATGATAGTTATGTAAGCAAAGTGATATAAATCAAAACATAAATAGACTTGCAAAAGTTAGAGGTTACATTACTTAATTCGTACTTATGATATTTTTGTAATAAACCATTAAAATTTTAGTTAGAAAGAGAATATTTAATATTGATAAATATTTTCAAAAAACACTTGCAAATAAGAAATCGATTGTTTAATTTGCAATTAAAGATGCAAACGTTTGTCTTAAAACAAGTATTCTTATAATTTTTGAGTAATATAATGAGATTTAGTATGAAATACTTTAGTTCAATACTCATTCTAGTCATATCCTTATCTATCAATACCCAAATATTTGGCGCTGCCGTTGGTAAAATTGCAGGTAAAATTACCGATATGGATACAGGTGAACCTCTTATCGGGGCTAACGTTCTTATTACACAAGTCTGGCAGAATAACAAAGCAGTTCCGTTCAATCAATCGATCGGTGCTGCAGCAGATATTAATGGCAATTATGTTATACTTAATATACCGCCGGGAACATACAGTTTAAAAGTAAGTATGATGGGTTATACCGCGAAGTTGATAGAACAGATACAAGTTTCTATCAATAGAACGACAACTTTGGATGTTACTCTATCATCATCATCTCTTTCTGTTCAAGAGGTCGTTGTACAGGCTAAGAAGGATATTATTAAAAAGGACCTTACTTCTTCGATCCAGACAATCTCTGCAGAGGAACTGCAGACATATAACATAGAAAGTATTGGTGAAGCTGTAGCATTGACTCCTGGAGTGATCAACGGTCACTTTCGCGGGGGTAGAGGCGGCGAAGTTTCCTATTTGATTGATGGGTTACAGTCTGGTATTTCTCTTAACAGAGATGCAGTTCAGGAGATAGAAGTTATAAGTGGTACGTTTAACGCTGAGTACGGTAAAGTAATGAGCGGAATTGTTAATACTGCTCCTAAGGAAGGTGGTGAAAAATTCAACGGAATGGTTCGAGGTTATACTAGTAATTATTATACAACTCATGATTATGTGGGATTGACGCCTTCGGATATTACTCATTCTTTAGAAGGCAGATTCAGTTTGAGCGGTCCTATCTTTTCAAAAAAACTTACGTTTTTTGTTTTCGGAAATGCAATTAAAGATGATGGGCTTTTCTACGGTATTAGAAGATATAACAGTACCGACTATTCTTTTGTCGGTGCAGCAATACCTGAAAGAGAATGGATAGACATTCATACGGGTGATGATGCAAAAGTGCCTATGTCTTCCAGTCAATTTCAGAGTTTAATGACAAATATTGCATGGCAGGTTTTTACAGGTTTGAAAGTAAGTTTATTATACCAATTTGAAAATGGTGAAGGACAAACAGGATATAACCATAGTTATAAATATATTCCCGATAGAACCAATATGTACTGGAAAACTAAGAATTCCGTCACTTTATCATTTACTAATACAATGGGAACAAGCGCATTCCATGAATTAAAACTTTTATATTTTGATAATGATTATCAAAATTCCCGTTACAAAAGTCCTTATGACTCCCGATATGTAAATGATTTATATAATACCAGCAATGGCGGATTTACTTCCGGCGGTAATGATAAACGATTTGCTTATACTAAAGATAAAAGGCTTGAAGCTAAATATGATTTAGTTTGGCAGGTAAGTACACATCATGAGCTGAAATTTGGTTTAGATTATGTCGATATTACTTTAGACCGAAATGACTTTTCACTCAGGAATTGGTATGAAGTTTTTGACCCTGACAAACAAGCTGAATTTTATAAACCATATATCCCTAATGATACGACTACCTATGCAAATTCATTCGTTAAATCGCCTACGGAATTTTCAGCATATCTTCAGGATAAATCTGAGTATAATGATCTTGTTATCAATTTTGGACTTCGATTTGATTGGTTCGACCCAAATACTATTTATCCAACTGATCTGCGAAATCCGGCAAACAGAATTATAACAGAAAGAAAATCAGAGTACATGAATGCCGATCCGCAATATCAAATCAGTCCTAGAATAGGTTTATCGTACTTAATGGGTGATGCCGCAGCTCTTCATTTTAGTTACGGGCATTTTTTCCAAATTCCTAACTATAATCATATGTTCACGAATCCGAATTATGAAATTACAACAACAAATTATAGCTCTGTTATCGGTAATCCTAATATTAAAGCGGAAAAGACTGTTAAATATGAATTGGGACTTCAGTTAAAAGTAACGGAAGAATTATTGTTCAAAACAACTCTATTTTATAATGACATTTATAATCTGGAAACTGTTGTTCCAATTGAAACTTACGATGCGGTTATTTATGGATATTATACTAATTTGGATTATGCCAGCGCTAGAGGATTAACTGCAGAATTTAATTATGGATTTGGGCCACTAAATTTTAATATTAATTACACGTTGCAGTATGCAGAAGGAAATGCAAGTCAGCCTATGAGCAACTTTACAAAAGCAGCGGAAAGTGTTGATCCTGTTACTACATTTGTTCCATTGGATTGGGATCAGAGACACACCGTAAATTTTTTAATTGGCTATAATGAAATAAATTGGGGACTTTCGCTAACGGGTCGGTATGGTTCGGGAACAAGGTTTACATATTCACCTCCTATAGAAAGCAGTCTGGCACTGGTACTGATCCCCGAAAACGGGTGGACAAAACCGGCAACATTTTATGCTGATCTTAAGGGGTACTACGACTTTGATTTCCTAAATGCATGGTCAATGGATTTTAGAGTTGGTCTTTACGTATATAATCTGTTTGATATTCGTAACGAAATTCAAATTTATAACGATAGCGGTACTGCTAGTTCAACAACTGATATTGAGCGTTATAAGAAAGATTATGTTTCTACATTTACTACTATATACGATTATTACAGCAGACCAAATTATTATAGCGCCCCTAGATCTATCAAATTAGAACTTAGTTTAATTTTTTAAAATGGTTAGGTAATCATGAGTAAGAATAGCATTAAACTTAAAAATATTCTTTTTGCAGTCATATTTTCCCTTGTAGCAGTAAGTGAAATTTCTGCTCAGGGCGTACCATTAATAGGTCCGGAAAAAATTCCGGATGATCCCTCGGCTGAAACTACAGCACGTAGATGGTGGTACATGGATGGTAACAGGGTTTGGATGAAATTTTTTAATGACGGAATGCTTGGAAATTTCCCCGATCCGCTTAGTTCAATTTGGCCGAAAGGTTCCGGTATCAATATGAATGACGGTCTTGCGGTTATTGTTCAATCTAAACTTAATGTAACTCCTGATGGAGTTCCTTTACCGCCAGGTGTAGCGCCAGATACAAGCAAAGGTGAAGGAACACTCTATTTCTGTCAGACTTATTTTCGTGAGGATATGGATGTTGATCCGAGCGGCGCTTTTAACTGGGGTTTTTATCCTGTTGTTGGATATCTTAATTTGGATCAAGATAAACCTGCGATCAGTAATGATGATAATTCTTGGCCGATAGGTGGATGGGCTGATGAGCCAGACTTTGTTGATTCTGCCGGTGTAACGGAATGGAACGGATATTTCGGCAGAGGAAAAACCAATGCCGATCTGGAAGCCTATTATGTAACAAACGATTCATGGGATCTCGAATTTCAGCAGGAACAATCTTCTTTACCTCCTTTTTATCCGCGACCTGGAAAGATGCTTCCCGGTGGTAAATATCAATGGGGAGGTCTTGGATTCAGGATTGGAGCCCGTCTATTTCAATGGGCGCATCCGCAGGCTCAAGATGCTGTATTCGTACACTATGATATTGCAAATATATCGGACTATGATTTTAATAAAATAATCATGTCATTCTATATTGATTCCGGTATTGGCGATGACTGGAGCACAATGGATAAAACTTTGAACATGTGCTGGATATTTGACCAGAATGGTGTCGGGGGCGGTGGAAGACCACTTGGAATTATGGCTTTTGCATTCCTTGAAAGTCCAGGTATAAAGACTGACGGAATCGATAACGACGATGACGGATTAACAGACGAAAGCAGAGTCCCGCTTGGTGATGCAGAAAGATGGACGGACGATCCGATGGAAGGGATAAGCAATGTTACTAAGTTTAAAGAATTCTACTACCCGCAGGAACCAAAACCGCATTGGGTAGGCGATGAAAATCAAAACTGGCGTTCTTGGTTAGATGCTGACAGCAGCGGCGGAGATTTTGATCCGACAACAGATATAATAAGGGATGATGTTGGTTCTGATGGTGTTGGTCCAGATGATCCTAATTATTATGGTCCGGATCCAGACGGTACAGAAGCTAATAATAGACCGGATGATGGTGAGCCGAATTATAATAAAACAGATAAAGATGAATCGGATCAAATCGGCTTAACTTCATTCCAAGCTTGGGATAGGAATATTTACAATGGTAACGATCCTACTAAAGACAGGCATTTTGAATTTGATGAGATGTTCTGGAATTTAACTTCCAAAGGTGAATTCAATCCATACCTTCTGGACGGTAAGATAAATCCGATTGAGTTATTTGCTTCCGGTCCAATTCCGGTTAACAGCTGGAGAAAAGAAAGATTTTCGATTGCAGAACTTCATACATGGGATAAACCATTTAAAGAACCGAATTTTGAGGCTCCTTTATTATTTGTATTGAAGAAGACAGTCCAAAGAATCTATAACTCGAATTATAGATTTGCAAAACCTCCTGCAAAACCAAAACTTACAGCTATTGCAGGGGACACCAAAGTTACCTTACTTTGGGATGAAGCATCTGAAAAGTCTAAAGAACCATTCTTTAATTATATTAAAGATTTTGAAGGTTATAAAGTAATTAAATCCACCGAACCCTATTTTGAAGATTCAAGAGCAATCACGGACGGATTTGGTACGGAGATATTCTTAAAACCGGTAGCCCAATTTGATTTGATTGACGGAATTAAAGGTTTTGCTGACTGGAGCATATATAACGGTGTATCATACTATCTCGGTAAGGATTCAGGATTAGAACATATTTATATTGATAGAGATGTAATGAATGGAAGAACTTACTATTATGCTGTAGTTTCATACGATTTTGGTATGGATTCGGTTGGGCTGGCTCCTTCTGAAAATACGGCGACAATAACATTGAATGAAGCAGACGAAATAACATTTGTTGACAGGAACTGCGCTGTTGTTGTTCCTCATGCATTTGCCAACGGTTATGTCGATAGCTATATTGATTCTAACTGGGTGAGAAAAGAAGGTACAGGCAGTATTGAAATTAAACGAGTTGATGAAGGTAAGATAGTTCAGGGTACAAAATATACAGTTAAATTCAGTGAAAGGAGAGATGGTTATGACCCCGATAAAGCAGCTGAATCCGGCTTATCAGATGATAAAATATTTGAAATATTTAACGATACTTTATGGGCGTTCAATACTACACTCGACTCAAGTTTAACGGATACTGCTTATACTATGTACATCAGATATGCTAAGGACAAATATAATACTGAAAGATTTGACGGACTTGTGCTTGGAATTGATAACCCGAGTGTTCCTACAATGCAGAAATACTTCTGGAAAGATCCACAAACCGATATTTCTGTTTACGTAGAAGAATCACAGAAACCTGATGGAAGTTTTAAAACAGTATCAACATTACCAGAGGTTCCGTGGGATTATTCAATTCATTTCACAAAGGATACGAATTACACGGCAACTCTGCAGAGATTCGGTCTGGTTTCCGGAATGAATCTACTTCCCGGACAACCATTGACATTTTATGCTTTAAATCACAACTATTTCCATAAAGAATGGAATGGTTCTGATTCTGTACTTGTTCCTGACACTGCAGCGGTATCCATTGTAGATGCTAACCAGAACGGAATTTTTGACTGGCATCCTAACGATCCATTTTCCGACTATTTAATTATCGGTGAGTATGATTTTAAGAAACGAATTGATTGGGGTGATTTTCTGAACCTTGATTATTGTATGTATGCCTATAATGTCCACTTTCTTGATAAGTGGCCTCAACCAGGTGATGTTTTCAATATAAAAACAAACAGACCTTTTAGGGCAACGGATACCTATAAATTTGAAATTACAGAATCGGTAGATTTTGATCCTACCGCTGTAAATATGGATATGATCAAAGTTGTTCCTAATCCATACAGAGGTACTAATTTGATGGAGCCTTATGTTAGGGAAGGATTGCATCAGAGACGAAGATTAATGTTTACTCATATTCCCGCTAAAAGTACTATTACAATATTTAGTTTGAACGGGTACGTTGTTCAGCAGATACAAGTTGATAATCCTCCATCTGACGGAAAGGTTATTTGGGATATGCAGACTAAGGAAGGTCTTGAAATTGCGTATGGGCTTTATATATATAAAGTTGAATCTCCGGGAATAGGAGAAAAAATCGGGAAATTTGCCGTAATTAAATAAAATTGAATTATTATAAGCCAAATGGTGATATAAAATGTTAAATAAAGTTAATTACAATTTACATACTATGAAATATCCAAATCGATTACTTTGGTTAATTATTTTAGTATTATTTTTTCAGATTAACAATCTACATTCGCAGCCGGTAAAAGTAGGTACAACTGCAGCCAGTTTTTTGGAAATTAGTGTAGGTAGCGCTGGAATTGGTATGGGCGGTGCTTATACGGCAATTGCTGAGGATGTTAGCGCTTTGTATTGGAATCCTGCCAGAGCAGCATATTTGGAAAATATTGAAGCAATGTTCATGTACCAGCCATGGATTGCCGGTATTTCATTCAATTACGGCGGTGTTGTAATGCCGGTTGAAGGTGTAGGTGTATTTGGTGTTAGTATTACAATGCTAAACTCGGGTAACATGGAAGAAACTACTATGCTCTATCAAGAAGGTACCGGTGTAACTTTCAGTGCATCCGACCTTGCTATACAATTCACTTATGCAAGAAAAGTAACAGACTTCTTTTCATTCGGCTTTACAGGCAAATATATTTCGCAGAATATTTCAACTATGAATGCTTCCGCACTGGCTGTGGATCTGGGTGTGTATGTAGTAACCCCGTTCTTTGAAAGAGAGAATGGCGATATTGACGGGATCCAAATTGGAATGTCAATTTCAAATTACGGCGGTAAGATGAAATTAGAAGGAGATGACACATTTATTGCTGTTGATCCTGATCTGGTTAATAGCGGAAATAATTCAAGGGTACCTGCCGATTATAGAATGGGAGAATATAACCTGCCTGTTACATTCAGAATCGGTTTAGCTTATGATCTATTTAAGAATGATACCAATCGTTTCACATTAGCCGCCGATGCTGTGCATCCGAACAACTTTAGTGAATATGTGAACGCAGGTGCGCAATACCAGCTTTCGTTATGGGATTCATTCCGACTGGATTTAAGAGGGGGATATAAAACTTTATTCGTTAAGGATAATACTCAAGGTTTAACTTTAGGAGTTGGATTACTAGTTGATTTTTCGGCAACCAAATTTAAATTCGATTATGCATTCTCTCAAATGAATGATCTGGGAAATACAAATAATTTTACGATTTCTTTACTATTTTAGTCAATCGGATTTAGAAGAGTTATCTACCAATTTTGAAGAAAATTTAAAAGTTTATCCAAATGAATATTGTTGATATAATAGGTTTTGCAGCCGCCGCGATGGCGGCAGTTATTTTCTTACCCCAAGTGATAATGACAGTTAGAACAAAAGATACTAAAGGTCTTTCATTGTCGTCATTTATTCTGATATCTTTAAGTAATTCTTTATGGTTAACCTATGGTTTGCTTTCGTCAGATACGGCAATAATATTATCTCAAGTATTTCTTTTCCCAATGGGATTAACGATCCTAATTTATAAAATTAAATACGGCTGAAAAGTTTTATGTCTATAGTATTGATTGTCAAATTTGTATTTTTTAAAAGATATTTTATAACAAACTATATTTTTGGTAAACAAACGTGAAATGTCAAACGTCAAAATAGAAGCATGAAATATTGAAGTTATTTTTTCACATTTCACGTTTGCCTTTTCACTTGCGGCTTTGCCGCAATATGTAATCGGGTACTAAATTTTTTGACTATGAATTTTCAGTATCTTAGCACGGCATAATAATTAAAAAAAATATTTTTGCAGCAATGAAAACAATAAAATTCATATTATTTCTAATTTTTATCACTTTATTAGTTTTTTCATGCGGTAAGAAGGAAAAGAAAAAAGTTGATCCGAAATATATTGTGGCTATTATTGCTAAAGATACAATATTTGTAAACGATATAATAAAGAGAAGTGAATATAATGTTCGTCCTCCTTATTGTGATAATAATAAAATGTATGACAAAAGAGTGATCCTCAATTCTTTAATTGCAGAGCACCTTTATGCAATGGAAACTGACAAAAATATTTTTTCTCAAAATAAAATATATAGCGCTCGTCTGCAGGGGATGAAAGAACAATTCATGCGCGAAAAATTAATCCAAGTTGATGTTGTTGATAAAATTAAAATCCAGCAAAAAGAGATTGACCAAGCATATATCAATTCAAAAAAAATAATTAGTACCGAAGCAGTATTCATTCCTAAAGGGTTTGATCCGGAGGTGATGTATAAAGCGGTGCAGAACGGAGTTTCGCTTAATAAACTCGCAGAACTTTATCCAGGTGTATCGAAAGTTGTTAAAAAGTCAGTAAAGTGGGGTTCAATTGATGAAGAAGCACAGAAAGCAATTTTCAATAGTAATGTAAGAAAAGGAACAGTGATAAAACCGCTTTCTGCTAAAGATGGCTATAGATTAATTAAAGTTACCGGATGGGTTGAAGAGGTTGAAATGTCGCCTGGAAATATCAATCAGCAGAAGGAGAGTATAAAATCCAAATTAATGGATTATTACATCCAGAACAATTATAAAGAATATGCTAAAAAAATTATGAGCGGTAAAAGGATTGATTATTTTAAGGAAGGGTGGAACAAACTTGTCAAACTACTACAACCCCTTTATTTGGATAACAACGATTCAACCGGGCAGTTACATAATAAAGAAACCGCTCAGCTTTTATCGGACAATAACAATACTGTATTGATGAATGTTGATGGAAAGAACTGGACTATAGGGGAATTCATAAGTGCAATTAAAATTCATCCGTTGGAAATCAGTGAACAAAAATTAACAAGTAAAACGTTTCCCTTTAAATTGCAGGCAGCTATAGCAAGTCTTATTACAGATACTTACCTTACTAATATAGCATACAATAGAGGATATGATAAATCGTATGCTGTTAACAGAGAAGTAAAACAATGGGATCGATATTATAAAGCAAGCTATCAAAGAGATAAAGTTTTAGCTGAAGCGAATTATAATGATACATTAACTATCAATTACTTCAAAGCATTTGAAAAATATCTTAATCCTTATTTTGAAAAGCTGAAAAGAAAGTATGATTCTGAAATTAGGTATAATCCTAAAGCTTTGGAAAGTATTAAATTAACCAATCTACAGACATTAACCTATAAAGAGAAAGGACCATATAAGGAAGTTGTCCCGCCATTCCCTCTGATTACAAACTCAAACAAAACTAATTACAAATATCTTTCTGATAAACTAAAACAAAAAAAGTGATAAATATAATAAGTGTGATTTTTTTGAGTAATCCAGAAATAAATTTTGCTAAATTTTTTATTTGTATCTGTATTGTAAATATTATATCTTTGTTAAACTAATACACAATCGATTGCATAATTTATTGAGACTTACTTACTGTGAAAACGAATCTCAAAAATCCAATTACTGACAACAAAATTAATAATCCGTTTCATTCTATATATAGGAGAAGCTTATGAAGCGTTTATTTACTTTTTTATTACTCTCACTATTTATATTTTCCGCCGAAACAAACTTTGCCGCTACACGAGGAAAGATTAAAGGAATTGTGACCGATGCGTCAACTGGTGACCCCTTGATCGGTGCAAATGTTATAGTTATTGGTACAAACCTTGGTGCGGCAACCGGAGTTGACGGAGAGTATATCATACTTGGAATTAATGCCGGGCAGTACAAAGTTAAAGCAAGTATGATCGGGTACGAAACTGTTATCCAAACTCAAGTGCAAGTTGAGGTAGATAGAACCACCATCATCAATTTTAATATGAAACCGACTGACGTTAAAAGTGCCGAAGTTGTTGTAACTGCGAAAAGAGATGAAGTTAGATTAGATGTGTCCGCATCGGAAACTAATCTTGAAGCCAAAGAGATCAATGATTTACCATTCGCCAGCAGAGTGGAGAATCTTATTGGAATGCAGGCTGGTGTGACCGGTAATTTAATTGAAGGCGATATCCAAATTCGTGGTGGTTCATCAGATGAGACAAATGTTCTGGTTGACGGATATTCTACCGCTGATACTAAAGCAGGCAAAGTTTCTTTCCCTGTAAATAAAAACAGTATTCAGGAAATCAAAGTTATGAGGGGCGGGTATAATGCTGAATACGGTGAAGCCAGATCTGGTATAATTAATATTGTTACTAAAAATCCTGAAAATAAGATCCATGCTTCGGTCGATTATCAGTTTGAACCAGCTCAATATCGGCACGATGGTGCAGATAGATATACGGCATCAGTCAACAAAATGTGGCAGTATGTGCTTTATGACGGAGCTAATTCAAATGAAGCATCTTACATAGTTAGGTACGAAGGACTTACACCCGACACTATTAAATGGATTGGCTGGAATGCATATTCAGATAGACTCATAAATGACAATAATCCGGATAACGATCTTACACCGCAAGAAGCCAGAGATCTTTGGAATTGGAGACATCGCCCGGTTAAATATGCTAACAGAACTGGTCATAACATAGACCTTAGTGTAAGCGGAGGTGGGGATATTACATCTTCGTGGAAGTTAAACGTTTTAGGCGGTTTTAAATATATCAATCGTCCTTACACTTATCCTCAGCCGAAAGATGCTTACCAGGAAATAGGATATATGCTTAAATTTGTAAATCGATTTGGGAAGAATACTTCATTAACTTTATCTGCATTGAATACTACTATAAATACTGTTAATAGAGATGATGCAAACAGTTCATGGAGCGGGGATGTTAAAATATCTTATGACGGCGGAAATTCGCAGCCGTTTTACTTTTTTGAAAAACCTTACGTTAATAATGTAGTTAATTTATATGGTCTGCATTTTATGCAGATATTCAAACCGACACTTTATCTGGAAGCTGACGCTAATTATTATAAATCAGATTGGGATATGAATAGATTCCCGGATTCACCAGTCGATGCAGGCCGTTATTTTCATGGGAGGTTGTACTACGATCCTCAATCAGGGTATATACCAGTTGACAAAGGAGTACCTGATAATGTGAGCGGTTTCAGAATGTTCGGCAGAGCTAATACTGTTGATAAGTCATTTACCGAAAGATATGACGCTAAAGTTGCAATGGTTAATCAGTTTCATCCCAATCATGAGTTGAAAATAGGTATCGGTTTCAGAATGACGAATATTGTGCAGGACAGGGTAAATCTTCATAATGATGATGCTGATCAGACATTCCTATGGAAAACAGATGCCTCTCCGATACAATTCAATGCGTATGTGCAGGATAAAATAGAATTCTGGGGTATGATCGCCAATGTCGGTATCCGATTCGATTATTACAATACTAACGGTTCGCGACCGGATGTTCAGCGCACATTAGACTACGCGACGAACTTGGAAGTTGTTAATTCATTCTTAGATGGTACATTTCCAACAATTGATCCTAAACCGAAAATGTACGTTAGTCCGCGTGTAGGTATTTCATTCCCTATCACAACAAATAGTAAAGTCTATTTTAACTATGGGCACTTTGTACAAATGCCGCAGCCGGAGGCAATGTATTTTTCGACTGCAGCATTAGGTAACCGATTACAATGGTTAGGCGATCCTACTCTTACGTACCAAAAATCGATCAATTACGAATTAGGATATGATCAAAATGTATACGATCTTTTCCAATTTCATGTAGGAGTTTTTTACAAAGATTATTCTGATCGTGAAAGCGGTATTGTGTACGCTCATTCTGATCAAAGTATTGTGTTGGAATCAGCTGTTCAGCGTGAGAATCAAGAAATAAGAGGTATAGATATTGAATTTAGACGGTCTTATGGTAAATGGGTTACCGGATTTTTTAACTTCAATATTACTCAAAAAAGCACCAGCGATTTGAGTGTGCCTAATATTAGTCAGATTCCTGTCATTACTGATAATCCTTCAATCGGTATCAACGGCGAATTAAGAGGTGTGCCAAGACCATTAATATCTGAAATCACTCCTTATGGTAGGGGAGTTATAACCATAAGATCTCCAGAAAATTGGGGTCCAAGAATTGCTGATTACCCTATACTTCATAAAACAGGTTTTAGTTTCGGACTATTTTATAGGGGGGCTATGTTAACAAAGCATCCTGACGGAAATTTCAGAGAGACACATCCGGACGTTAGATTCTATACAATACCTTACTTCAGTTCTAACTTAAGAATCACGAGAGATTTTTACATCAATAATGTTGGCAACATGCAGTTATTTTTTGATATAAGCAATTTGTTTGTAACTAAATATCGAGTTGCAATTCCAAATAGTAGAGATTACTACGATGATCTTTATGCGAATGGTAAAACCGACAGAGTTGGATCGGAAGATGTATCAAATCCTCTCATACTTCGTACACAGAGTGATGTATTGTATGCCGGTCAGCATAGAACTTATGTACTTGGATTCCGATTCAATTTGTAGAAAATTATTATGAGGATTGAAATGAATAAAAATAAGAGTAATAGATTTATTTCGGAGGAATTAATGAAATATATAAAACCAAGAATTTTCACTCTGATCATTATACTGCTTGGTGTTGCAATTAATATTAGTTATGCTCAAACAACTGCAATTAAAAGTCATGAAATCGGGAAATTGTGGGAATCAATGTTTGCTTCCGGCTCCATACCTACCTATGCTCCATTGGCTGACCAAATGACATATCCAGGTGGTGATTTTAGAACAATGACAAGAAAAAATCTTGTCGGATTAGGAATTTGGATTGGAATGACTGATTGGAAAGATTCTATTGGCACTTATCACTCACGATATGTTTCGCAAGGCGGATTTGAGAATAATGAAGCTCGAAGTTATATTAAACCGACTTCAAACAAAAAGAAAGTGAGAAATAGGCTGCCCAACGTAACTGTCAACGGTAATTTGGAGGAGCGTTTCCTCGATACTCGTTCGTCTAGTACAAGATCTTCTACAATTCCTGCCGATGAAAGAATTGAATCAAAATATAATACGGATGTCGGTGTTCAAGTAAGAATGCGCAGTTTTGCTTTAGCAAATCAAAATCATAACAGTTATATAATCCGTGAATATACATTTACCAACACAGGTAATATAAATTATGACAGCGCAATAGAATTACCCGATCAAAATTTAACAGGCGTATATTTTGGTTTTCAATATTTTATGATTCCCGGAGGGGATAGGGGTCATGCAATGGTAAGACAAAATGACGATTGGTCGGTTTATTACGGCGATCAGCCGGGAGATACATTAAGAGGTATATACTATTTATATGATGGTATAGCTGACGATAATCATTATCTCGGTGATGATATAGGAGACCCGGATAAGACTACAGGTGAGTTCTTATCACCGCAGTATCCTGGTTTCGGAGTTCTCCATGCAGATACATCACCAACCGATCCTACTGATGATAGAAACCAGCCTTCAATTGTCAATATCAAGTCCAGAACTAATTTTAAATCTTATGATAAAGGAAGTTCTGAAATTGACATGTATTCTGAAATGGTCACTCCGGGATTTCCCGGCGGGACTGAAGGGAAGGCACAAAATGCATATGATCAATTTGTTCGTGAACCGGTAGCACTTCTTTCGTTCGGTCCATATGATATAAATTTTGGAGAAAGTGTTACAATAGTGCTTTATGAGGTTGTTGGCTCAATATCTCAAAAGCTGGCTGTAGAAGCCGGCAGAGAGTGGATCAAAGGGACACTTGAATACGATGGAAAGACAGGTGATGAAGCTAAAGATGCACTCATTGGAACGGGTCGGGATTCTATATTATTGTATGCAAAAAGAGCTGAATATGCCTGGAGTATAGGTTTGAAGAATTTACCTACACCGCCCCCTGCACCGGATAATGTAGTTATTGAGTCGGGACCGGGAAAAGTTGAATTAAGATGGGATTCGGTAGCTGATAAGCTTGACTGGCAGACCAAAGAACCCGATTTTGCCGGATACAGAATTTATCGTGCTGAAGGTGGGTTTACAAATACATACAGTTTACTGGCAACACTTGAAGGAGATTCGACACATTATACTGATAGAGCTGTTGAACGAGGTAAAAAATATTATTACAGTATCACTGCATACGATGACGGCTCAAAGAATACAACGGGTGTCAAACCTGGTCAGTCACTAGAATCAAGCAGATACTATAATAGAAATTTTGTTACAGGCGCTTCACCTTTCTTAGGCGCTTCTAGTAATATGGCTCAAGTATACGTCGTACCGAATCCATATCATGTTCAAGGACTTGCTTACGGCGGGACAGTGATTGATGATTATAACGATGTTCCAAGATTAGAAGATAAATTAATGTTTGTCGGCTTACCGGCAAAAGCAACCATTCGTGTTTTTACTATGGCAGGTGATCTTGTAGCGACGATACCTCATCCTAACCCCGAAAACCCTAACTCTGTTGCGGAATCTGCTGATGAAGAGTGGTATCAAATAACTGAAAACTGGCAGAATATTAAGAGCGGTGTTTACATATATTATGTAGAAGGATGGGACTTGGATGGGAATCCGCTTGGTTCAACAATTGGTAAATTTGTTATCATCAGGTAATTCAAACTTTCGGAGTATATTATGAAAATAAAGTACTATTCTTTAATAATTATTGTTCTATTATTCTCATTTTTTGAGAGTAATTACGCACAAATGAAAAAGGTTGGGCAGAGTGGTATGACTTATCTTGCTATTAGTCTTGGTGCTAGAGAGAGTGCTATGGGTAATGCCAGCGTTGCGACTGTTAACGGAACTCAAAGCGTATTTTATAATCCGGCATCATTAACTACGTTAAATAATTTTGGTTTTGTAATTAATCATGTTAGCTGGATTGCAGATACTCAACTATACGGCTTAGGCGCAGCATATAGCTTTGGGCAATATGGTACTGTGGCGTTAGATGTAATTTACATGGATTATGGGGAGATAATTGGGACTAAAAGAGTTGATAAAAGTGTGGACGAAAGAGGTTTTGTAACCACCGGTGATATTAATGTCCAAGATTATTCAATTGGTCTTTCATATGCTTTTCCAATAAATGAACTTTTCTCTTTTGGTGTAAAAATAAAGTATGTTCATGAATATCTAGGTAATGTGCCAATAGCTGTAAAAGAAATTGATGCTGCTAATCAACTTTATGGATACGAAGATAGAGAATGGAAAATCAATAATTGGGGGTTTGATTTCGGTGCATTCTATAAGATCGGTTTTAAAGATCTTGTTTTGGGAGTAGCTTTCCAAAATTACTCTACTGATATGCAGTATTGGACTGAGCAATTTCAAATGCCGTTAACCATCAAAATGGGGTTAGCAATGGACATATTAAAACTCTGGAATGATGAAAGTGATTTTGAACTAAATACTGCTGTTGATTTATTGCATCCAATTGATTATACTGAAAGAGTACATGTTGGAACAGAGTTGGCATTTAAGAAAATGTTTTTTGTAAGAGCCGGTTATAAATTTAATTACGATGTTGAAAACTACAGTTTTGGTTTGGGATTTAATTTTACCCTAGGTGATTTTGGAGCTAGTTTAGATTATGCTTATACTAATGCTGAGTTTTTTGGTAATGTAAACAGATTAACGTTAAATTTTAATTTTAACTAAATAATAATTTAATTATTCACAATGTATGGAGGTACTATGCAAACAAGTTATAAAACATTAATCTCATTAATTGGGACATTACTGCTATTAATAAGCAGCATATCTTTTGCTCAAGTTGCTGGGGATATTTTATGGCAGGATAAATTTGAAGATACGGCAACCGATCCTGGATGCTTAGTTAATGTCGGCTGGATGTATTACGGCGAAAGTGACGGTTTAGCCGGTGCTATCGTAGAGCAAACAAGTTCATTTACAGCTTTTATGCAGACTGGTAACTTTTCCAGTTTTGTCGGTGCTGTTGTAATGCAGTCAAACGGCTGCCCGGAAATTGATACTGCTGATGCAGTAAGAGGACATGAACTTCTTGTTGATTCAAGTAAAGGCGCACCTAACGTTGAAGTAACGTTCAGAGTAAATTTCAAAAAAATTGAATCATCTTTCTTCTCTTTTGCCACCAGAATGGTTCAAAGAGATACTTCAGAGACTTATCCTGATTCTGATCCTACTGAAGAAGGGGCATATCAAGTATTCATTAGTCCGTTGACAAATGATATTGCAATTGCACGTGTAATGGGTGTTTTAGAAGGTGGAGCAGAGTATGATTTCTTGAATCCCGGAAATTGGAAATATCTTGCTTCTACACAAGACTTTACTGTGGAACTGAATATACCATATTGGGTAAAATTCTATTTGTATGAAAACCAGTTCAAAATGAAAATCTGGGAAGGTGATCCAAGTGACGAAGAAGATGTATGGTTGTTAGAAACTACTGAAGATAGCGCTCGTGTTTCCGGTACATTTTCGCAGTTTGCTCTATTATCTTCTGATCCTGCAGCTACTGATCAAATTGAAATTGATGAAATCACCGTTAGAACAACTGA